>JAOUPN010000011.1 GCA_029879905.1 Nitrospira sp.
ATCGGCATAGCCGGTTAGTTCATGCATGGCTTCATCGAAAAACCCCTGAGTCTTGGTCTGATGATCAGGACTTTGAACGGATTGAACCAAATACTGCAGATAGTGATCGGGCGGGTCGATGGTCTCTCTGTTACGTTGATCGAGCATCGGCCAAAAGGATTTCTGTAGCGAACGCCCGACAACAGCCAGTGATGCAAGGGTGTCTTTCATACAGTGTGGGCCGACGAGATGGGCGGCATTGCGGTCGGCTTCGTATTCTTGCTCGCGCGCCATGACGAACGAGTACGCATTGAAGAACGGTGCGTACCATGCGAGAAACTTTGTGAAGACAAAAGATGCCCAGTGTCGGCGTTCGGTCATCTCTTGGAACAGTCGCGACCAAGTTACACGGCCCCGGTAGATCCAGCTGAAAAAACGGCCGTGTTGCCGTCCAAGGTGGCCGAATTCATGTGCTAACACTGCGCGAAATTGTGCCGGGGTGAAGGTGAGTAGGAGCGGCAGACCCAGTATCAAATAATTGCGTTGCCAGCCGAACATGCCGAGTCTGGGCACCTGAACGACCGCGGCATTCAACTCGTTGACGATCAACACGTGATGAAAGGCCGGTGTGCCGAGCGCGTTGCGGATTTTGTCGATCAGGAGAAACAGTCGCGGCGCGTGCTCTCGTTGGATTTCTATGCCCGTGGGCGGTTCCAGCCGTACCCAGAGCGCACGAATGATCACAGTGGCAAGGATAATCAGACCAAGGCCGGCCTTGAGCAGAAGGGCACGACCACTCGTACCTTCTGTGATCAAGAAAAAACAACCGATGGTCAGGGCAATGACGGTGCCCAGCACGGCGAGCAGATAGGCGTAACCTGTGAAAGCAAGGAGGGCGACTTTTAGCTTGTACTGAGCCGGATGGGCCTTGGCGTATCCTTCCAGCTCACGGATGAGTTGTTCGAAGCGTTGTTCCGTCATAGCGAGAGGCCAGAGGTGTTGCGTGACGTAGTTTAGAATGGGAAGGTAGGTTCTCAAAGGAGATTGTGGTTTGCGGCTTGCGTCAAGGAGGGACGCCGGAGGGAGCCAATGTGACGAGGGTCCTGTATTCCATTGAAAAGGTGAATGGGCTCTGGCTTGTCGTGCCGGCGTGACCTTCGCCCCGAGGTCTCTAAGTACAGCCTTTTCCCCAGAGATTCTGCAGGAATTCCCGTATCGGAAGGATGGTGATCTCGCCGATTTGGCGGCGGCGGGGTTGAATAACTGGGTGCTAGGTTTTGTTTGAGGCGTTAGGGTGTGAACATTTCATGCAAGACGGAGAGAACGGTGCTGAGTGTGCCAGGGGAAATCCGTCCTACTCGTTTGACGAGGCGTTCGCTATCAACCGTGCGCAACTGATCTATGACTACGAACCCTGAACGGTCACGGAAACGGCAACGCACACGCCAGGGATATGCCTGTCCACCCGTGGTCATCGGTGCGACAATGACAGTGCGTAAGTGCTGGTTGAGTTCATCCGGAGAGATTACCAGGCAAGGTCGGGTCTTACGGATCTCGCTCCCGCGTGTTGGATCAAGGTCGATCAAGTATACGTCGCCACGTGTCGGTGTGTCAGGCTCTACCGCCACTTCCATTCATCCTTGTCGAATCGAGTTGGGGTAGCGGGATCGAGAAGGCGGTCTTCGTCATGCGCATGCATACGCTCCGCTGCCTCGGCCCAACCAGTTCGGGGTTTCGTAGCCTTTGAGATGAGAATCCTACCAGGCTCAGCCTGAAGTTCGACCTCATCTTCCAGTTGGGCTTCCTGAAGCAACGTCTTCGGGAGGCGGATGCCTTTGGAATTGCCGATTTTAACGATATGGGCTTTCATCGGATTGTCCTTGTGAGGCTACATTGTAAGCACAATCTGAGCGGGATGCAAATCTGGGGTCTCTATTTGTTTAGGGTGCGCTGTCGGGATGATTTGGGAGGGTGTTTCATGTAAATCCTGGTGTCGACTCTGTCGTCAAATGGCATGCCAAATGACGACTCTGGCGACAGGGAGAGAGGAGGGTACAAGGTTCAAGGCGCAAGGTCCAAGGATCTAGGCACAAGGCGGAAGAGACAAAAAGCAGGAGACAAGATTCGAGAACTAAGGCGCAAAGAACAAGGAGCAAGGGGAAGGGATAGTGCAAAATTTTGAGTGTTGAATGGGTCAAGGCGCAAGGCGCAAGAATCAAGAGGGAAGAAGCAAGACCCAAGGAACAAGAGGGAAGGGTGTCTGGTCGGCTGACTATGATAGGATGCCGCGCATGAAATCGGTGGTGAATTTGCTTTGGGTCGTACTCGCCATGCTCGGCGCGTTGGCATTGGCTCATGTGACGGGTGCCGTCAATCCCGATGAAAAGGTGAACGGGCTCTGGTTGGTCGTGGCGGCAGCCTGTATCTATGTTCTGGCCTATCGTTTCTATGGCCGCTGGTTGGCGAAGCGTGTGGTGGAATTGAACAACCAGCATGTGACGCCGGCGGTGCGGCTGAACGACGGCGTCAATTTCCATCCCACGAACAGAGTCGTACTCTTCGGCCATCACTTTGCGGCGATTGCAGGGGCCGGTCCTTTGCTGGGCCCGGTGCTGGCGGCACAGTTCGGATTTTTGCCGGGATTTCTCTGGCTGGTGATCGGTGCGGTACTGGCCGGGGCGGTGCAGGACTTTATCATTCTTGTGGCGTCGATGCGGCGCAACGGCCGCTCGCTTCCCGAAATCGCCCACGATGAACTTGGTTCCGTGACCGGTACGGCGACAGCAGTAGCAGTCCTGTTCATTGTCGTGGTGGCGTTGGCGGGTCTGGGCTTTGCGGTGGTGCATGCGCTGTACCACAATGCCTGGGGTACCTTCACGATTGCGATGACAATTCCCATCGGCCTCATCATGGGGTTCTATCTTCAAAAGTTTCGCCCCGGTGCAGTGGTAGAGGTATCGATCCTCGGCGTGTTGTTGCTGATTGCGGCGGTGCTCTTCGGCCGCGTGGTCGCGCAGTCATCCTATGCCTGGCTCTTTGAATTCGACAAACCGATGTTGGTATGGATGTTGGCCGGGTACGGTTTTCTTGCATCGGTGTTGCCTGGCTGGATGTTACTGGTGCCGCGCGGATATCTCTCCACCTTTATGAAGTTGGGCGTGGTGTTTCTACTCGGCTTCGGCGTGATCATGATGGCTCCTACCATTGAAATGCCGAGAGTGACGGCATTTACATCCGGTGGTGGGCCGATCATTCCCGGCACGCTCTTCCCGTTTCTCTTTATCACGATAGCCTGTGGGGCGATCTCTGGCTTTCACTCCCTGGTCTCGTCCGGCACGACGCCGAAGATGATCGAGCAGGAATCGCAGGCGGTGGTGGGGTATGCGGCGATGCTCTTGGAAAGTTTTGTCGGTGTGATGGCGTTGATCGCAGCCTCGGTATTGATTCCCGGAGACTATCTGGCGATCAATACGACGTTAGGGGCTGAGGCCTTGTCCGCCATGGGGTTCGCGCCTGCGCGAATCGCTGAATTGTCGCAACTGGTCGAGGTCGATGTCGCCGGGCGTCCCGGTGGTGCGGTGTCATTGGCGGTGGGGATGGCGTCGATTTTCTCGGCATTGCCGGGGATGTCTGGGTTGATGGCCTATTGGTATCAATTCGCCCTGGTATTTGAAGCCCTATTCATTCTGACGACAATCGATACGGGTACGCGTGTGGCGCGTTATCTCATTCAGGGCATGGCCGGGCGGGTCTATGCGCCTTTTCATCGTATGAATTGGTGGCCGGGGGTGATGCTCAGCAGCGGGGTTGTGGTCGGATCATGGGCGTACTTGATTGGGACAGGCAGTATCTCAACCATCTGGCCGATGTTCGGTGCGGCGAATCAGCTGCTGGGGACGTTGGCGCTGTGCATCGGGACGACGGTATTGATCAAGATGTGGAAGTCGCCGTTTCTCTGGGTGACGGCGTTACCGATGCTGTTTGTCGGGGCGATTACCCTAACCGGCTCGTATGAAATGTTCTGGATGTTTCTCAAGAAGGCGGCAACGGTGGCGGCAGGACAAGCGTTTACCTTGTATCTCGATGCGGCGTTGGTGGCGGTTGTGGCACTGCTGGGCCTGATTGTCTTGAGCGACAGTTTGAAACAATGGTACGGCTATGTGGTACTGAAGAAGCCGTTTACGTCAAGTGAAGTGGTGGTGATGGCGGGTGGTGGATCGACGGGACATGCCCATCCGGTTATATGTGCGGAGGATCATGATCACATGCGTGGATTTAAATTGCCGCATGGAGGAGGGTGTTGCTAGAACGTCATGGCCAATCTCCTGTGCTCGCGCCTCCCGCACTCGGATTGATCGTATGGTGACACCACGGGTGGTGCTCCTCGGGAGAGGGACGTGTCTTGGCGCGTCCGGGGTGGGGCGGGTGAGAAGGTTGCGCGCAGTGGGAGATCAACGAAGCGCCCATGTTGAGTGAAAAAAGGATGAAAAGGAGGGAGCCGTGGCGGATCAGTATTCGTTTGATGTGGTGTCTGAAGTCAATATGCAGGAGCTGAAGAACGCGCTGGATCAGGCGACGAAGGAGATCAAACAGCGCTTCGACTTTAAGGATACGAAGACGGAGATCACTTTGAAAGAAAAAGAGAAGGAGTTGGTGGTCGTGTCGGACGACGACTATAAGCTTAACGCGGTGTGGGACATCATCAAGGCCAAGTGTGTGAAACGAGGCGTGTCGTTGAAGGCGTTCGACTACGGCGCGGTGGAGCCGGCGTTGAGCGGGACGGTGCGGCAGGCGGCCAAGATTCAGAGCGGGCTTGCATCGGAGAAGGCCAAGGAGATCACGAAGGCGATCAAGGATTCAAAGTTGAAAGTGCAGGCACAGATTCAAGGCGAGCAGGTCCGTGTACTCAGTAAGAGTAAGGACGAGCTGCAAGGAGCGATCACGTTTCTCAAGGGCAAAGACTTCGATATTGATTTGCAGTTCACAAACTATCGATAGGATCAGGCGGATGGGTGAGCCCCTTTGCTCGCGCCCCGCGCACCGGGAATTGACCCAAGCGCTCTATTATGGGCTGTGCTCGGTGCATGCACGCAGGAAGCGCTCACTCAACCGCCTTCTTGCCCGGAATGGCGTCGCCAGGTTGTTTCAGTTCCTGGCATCTCTTCTCTTGCTGAGTGTTGCATTGATCGGCTGCAACCGCAGCGATGCGATCGTCGTAATTCAATTGCACCCGAAGAATCCTGACATCATCTACGTCGCCACGAACGACTATATCTATAAGACGCGCGATGGCGGCCTGAGTTGGGCGAATCTGTCCAGGGGGATGAGCCATTCGCGTGTCATTGCCATGGCGGTCGATCCGACGTATCCGGCAACGGTGTACGCGGGGATGAAGGGGGACGCCGTCTTCAAAAGCCACGACGGCGGTCAGCGGTGGACTGCAATGCGAACGGGTCTGGATGATGCGACGATTACCTCCGTCGTCAATCAATTCGTATTTGATCCGGCCGACAGTCGGCACATCTTTGTCGCAACCACGATGGGCGTATTCGAAACAAAAAACGGCGGAGAGTACTGGACCAAGAGGATGGAAGGCATGAAGGAAGTGCTGATGGTGGTGACGTTGGGGATGGATCCCGCGCAGCCATCGACGCTGTATGCGGGGACGAGCGGTGGCGTCTACAAGTCCATCGACCAGGCAGGCCATTGGGAGCAGGTTAATAACGGACTTGTGCCTCCTGGGATGCTGAAGACATCCAGGGCACTCAATGTGACGTCGATTCTTGTCGATCCCTTTGAGTCGGATACGGTGTATGCCGCAACGTTGAGCGGGGTGTACAAGACGACGGATGCCGCCAAGTCCTGGGTGCGAATCGGTGAATCGCTTGCCGATCAAATGATCGTGACGATGGTGCTCGATCGCGCAAGAAAGGGTGTGCTGTATCTGGCCGGTCGTGACGGTGTGCATCGCAGTGAGGACGGTGGTGTGACATGGACGACGGTCAATGCCGGGTTGACGACGACGAATATCCGGTCGCTGGCGCAGAGCGACATCGATGAAAACGTGTTCTATGCGGGAACCAACGGGAGCGGCCTGTATCGGAGTCGTGATGCCGGAGAAACCTGGGAGCCGATGCCGACGGTGGCGGACGGCAATTGAACGGGAGCTATTGGCGCCGGCTATTCAGATCCGAATCCCCAATGGAGGGGCCGGCTCCTCGTCGTTGAATGGTAGATGCCCCGTCTCGATTTTGCGCGTGGTCGATTTCAAATCCTGTGCTGCTGGGCAGCACGGTATCGTGCAGATCGTTCCCTGACCGGTGAGGGATGTTACTGTCGTGCACATCGTCGCCTCGCCGGGGACGCAATGATTCACCGACGTTACTATACGGTGAAACGGAGTCACCGATGTCGGCGCCGAAGTTCGCATTGAGTCTGGTATCTTCAATATCCCCGCCGATTCTCGACGATAACGTGGTGTCTTGGATATCCATGCCTGTGGGCGCAGAGGGCGGTGGGACTTTGGGGGCGAAGTCCGTTCTGATGGCCTCTTCTTCATCTTGAATCTGGAGAGCGGCTTGCCCCTCGGCCTCATCACCCTGTTCACTGAGACGGTGGTGCGCATCATGCAAACGTTTCAGCCGCTGCTGAAGTCGGATCAGATCTTCGCGTGCCTGTGCGACGGTGCCGACGATTGCACTCAATGTGTATTGGCGTGCAAAGGTCCCCAGCTTTGGTGCCTGGCCCGGTCCACCGCCTAACCCTCCGCTGCCGGATCCATCGCCGGGGCCGCCACCAGGGCTGCCGTCGTCGCGGCTTCCTGTGCCGAATCCGGCCGAGTTATAAATTCCCTTTTGTTGAACGGCCATGAGGATATGGTTCGCTTCATCGATCAATTCGATGATGTCTCGTGCGGCTTCTTCGGACATCACACAACAGGACAGAAAGTTTCGATATTTATCAGAGAACGCTGACGCCCGACTCTGCAATTCCACGATTTTGATGGGAGCCCGATCAGGAAGGGAATAGCCCTGTTTCAGCGCGTGCGATCGAAACGACTCTGCCGTCTGTTTGTCGTACAGAGGCCGGCAACCGGCCCGTGGTTTCGTCGCAATCTGCTGGTCCGGGGTCTTTTCGGGGCACCAATAAATCGGAGCCGGGGTGTTGAGAGGATTATCAGGGTTGAAATCTTTGCCCTGTGATTCCATCGGATTCGCGAGGAGGCATCCAAGGAATACGGGGAAAAGGAAGCGGGTATTCACCGGTTGTCTATGCAAATCGTGAAGAGGCATGGGGACATTGTCCTGCTCATGGTACGAGAAGTCAACGAAACCTCAAGAGTTGGAATCTGGTCGAACCGTTGATTGCTGAGCGCAGAATGCCGCTCAGGGTAGGCTGAGCTAATCTATGTCGTCTTGGCGGAAGAAGACCGCCATCCTACCGGTCATAAATTCTCCACTTTGCCCCACAGTACAAGTTATCCACATGGGTGGAAGAATATGTGGATATATACCAAGGCAACTACCAATATCTCGTTATTTTTCGTGCAATTTCACCTGCCGGTTTGTGCGGAATTATTGCGGAATTATTAGGGTAAAAGCCCTTGTTTATTAATCGTGGTTTCCATTGACAAGCAAACTAGTCGGAGTATACTTCCGTAACTATGTGGGGGAAAGTGGAAGAGAGTGGGTGATAAGATTCCCCAAGATTCAAAGCATGTTTCAGTCTTTTCCAATGAAGTCGAGCAGTGGCTTCTGGAGGAAAGGCCGAATCGACGATCAATGGTCCTATTGGATTGTACGGTGGGATATGGGGGGCATGCAGAAGTCTTATTGAAGAATACCGAGTTGGTCACGAGGCTGATCGGATTGGATCAAGATCCACAAGCCATCGCATTCTCTCGGGATCGACTCATGGGATTCGGCACACGGGTGGTATTGAAAAAGGGAAATTATCGGGACGTGAAGTGTCATCTCGAGGAATTGGGGGTGCGGAAGGTGGATGGCATCGTATTCGACTTGGGAGTCTCGTCTCCTCAGCTTGATGATCCCGCAAGAGGGTTCAGTTTCCGACACGAGGGCCCGCTCGATATGCGTATGGATCAAACCACCGGTATGACAGCGGCAGCCTTGGTCAACAACAGTCAGGAGCATGACCTGGCCGACACCATTTTCCGATATGGGGAAGAACGGTATTCCCGACGAATCGCTCGTGCCATCGTCCGGGCGCGTGCGAGTGGTCCGATAGAGACGACTGGGGCGTTGGCTTCGGTGATTGCGGGGGCGGTTCCGTCCGCATATCGGCATGGACGGATTCACTGTGCGACGCGAACGTTTCAGGCGCTTCGCATTGCCGTCAATCATGAGCTTGAAGGCCTGGAGTCGTCGCTCAAGGATGCGGCGGACCTATTGGCATCCGGAGGGCGGATGTGTGTCATTTCGTTTCACTCGCTTGAAGACCGTATCGTGAAGCGGACCTTTCGGTCGTTGGCGCAAGGGGCTGACGCATGTTTGTCGATTCTCACAAAGAAACCGATGCTTCCGACCGAACAGGAATGTCTGGCGAACCCACGGGCTCGGAGCGCCAAGCTGCGAGTCGCTGAACGGATACCGGAAAGGATGGATTCATGAAAATCCTTGTTGGAGTGGCAGGACTATGTCTTGTGTTCGGGTTTGTGTGGGAACGAGTGGATATTGTTCGTGTGGGATATCAGGTTGAGCGGCTCAAGTCGGAGAAGGTGAAGCTCGAACGGGAACGTGATCAGCTGCGGGTAAAATTCTCCACCCTCAGTGCTCCGGATCGGATCGCCAAGGTCGCGACGGAGCGGCTTGGCATGACGCCGCCGCAAAACGGACAGGTCATTGTCGTGCAGGCAAGGACGGCAGAACCGTCATCTCCTCAAGCCGTACCGGCTCCGGTTCGAGTCGCCAGCAACCAGTTCTTTGACGGGAGGAGATAGTGGCTGTCCCCCTCTCGCGTGGTCGTCGATATATCACGGTGGTGCTTCTCCTGTTCGGATTCGGTGTGGTGCTGTTCAGGCTGGTGACGTTGCAAGTTCTGCAGGCGGCCGAACTCACGGTGAAAGCGGATCGGCAGCATCAAAAAACCGTGTCGTTCGAAGGTGCGCGTGGCGCCATTGTTGATCGTCGCGAGAAGGTGTTGGCCATGAATCTTGAGGTGCCGTCGGTCTTTGGTGTCCCGACCGCACTCGACAGCCCGGCCCAAACGGCGCGTGCGCTTTCTTCGGTACTCCGTGTCCGGAGCGATGAATTGGAGCGAAAACTGCGTCAGGATCGTGGGTTTGTGTGGCTGGCGAGAAAGGTAGATCCTGAGCAGGGACGCCGGCTTGAGGCGTTGCAGAAGGAAGGAATCGGCGTCGTGATGGAAGGACGGCGGTTTTACCCTAAGGGGCCGCTTCTTTCTCATGTCTTGGGTTTTGCCGGAATGGATGGGGAGGGGTTGGAAGGCATTGAACGACGATATGAGTCGTATTTACGGGGTGAGCGGCAGGTGACCGTTTTGCAGCGGGATGCGTTGGGCCGCACGGTATTCCCGAAGGGACTGACGGCTGAACAGGGTCCTGCTCCGGGTCACCAGCTCATGTTGACGATCGACGAAGTCATTCAATACATCGCCGAAAAAGAATTGGCAGCTGCCGTGGAAGGGGCACAAGCAAAGTCGGGCATGGCGATTGTCATGGAGCCGTACAGCGGCGAGCTCCTGGCCTTGGCGGTCAACCCTCGATTTGACCCGAATGCACTTTCGTCCTTGACGCCGGATCGTTGGCGGAATCGCGCGTTGACGGATGCATATGAACCCGGCTCGACGATGAAGGCCATTCTTGCTGCTGCGGTGATTGAAGAGCAGGTCATGAAGCCCGATAGCTTGATCTACGGCGAGCAGGGACGCATGACCATTGCCAATACCGTGATCCACGACCATGAAAAGCTCGGATGGGTCTCCTTTGCCAAGGTGATTCAGAAGTCCAGTAATGTCGGCGCGGCAAAGGCCGGAATTGAACTGGGTGAGGAACGAATGCACCGGTACCTCCAGGCATTTGGCTTCGGGGAACGTACCGAGATCGATCTCCCTGGCGAGGCCGGGGGATTGATGAAGAACCCACGAGAATGGAGCCGCCGGACTCTGGCATCCCTGTCCATGGGGCAAGAAATCGGGGTGACGCCGATTCAGATGGTGACGGCCGTGGCGGCTATCGCGAATGGTGGTGTCTTAATGAAGCCGTACATTGTCTCGGAAATCCGTGATGCCCAGGGAAATGTTCAGGAACGGACTCTTCCGCACGTGAAGCGGCGGGTCATTTCGGCGAAAACCGCCGATGCGGTCACCAAAATTCTTGAGGGTGTCGTGAAGAATGGAACCGGGGAAAAAGCCGCGATCGATGGTTTTCGCGTCGCAGGAAAGACCGGAACCGCTCAAAAGATCGATCGACGCACCGGACGATATTCGGCGACCAAGTTCGTCAGTTCCTTCGTGGGCTATGTTCCGGCAGACAACCCAAAGCTGGCGATGATCATCATCATCGATGAACCGCAAGGTGACGCATGGGGGGGGACTGTGGCGGCGCCGGTGTTTAATCGTATCGGCGAGCAAGTCTTGAACTATCTCGGGGTGTCGTCCGGTGAACCGGTCAAGCTCGCGATGGCATTTGCCGGATTTTGAATGATGATTTTGGCTGGACGGTCATGACGTTTGCATCAATGATTCAGTCGCTTGAAGGCAGGGTTGAGGTGCTTGAGCGCCATGGGGATCATGGCGTTTCAGTGGGGGCCATTACCGATGATTCTCGATCGGTTCCTGAGGGAAGCCTATTTGTGGCGGTGAAGGGTGAACATGTGGATGGCCATCAATTTATTCCGGCCGCCATGCGAGCCGGAATAGCGGCGTTGGTGTCGGAGCAGCCGGTCATGGACAAGGTGATTCCCTATGCACGGGTCGCAGACTCAAAAAAAGCGCTCGGCCTGCTCGGGAGTCATTTTTACGGTAGTCCGTCCATGCATCTTCGAATGATCGGGGTGACCGGGACGAACGGAAAAACAACGACAACGTACATATGCAAGACGCTCTTGGAAGCACTGGGACAAAGGGTTGGATTAATCGGGACCGTGGCGTATCAGATCGGGAAGGAGACGATTCCGGCCTCGCATACCACGCCGGGGGCGTTGGAGTTGCAGCGATTGCTCTCGAAAATGGTGGCGGGTGGCTGCACAGCGGCGGTGATGGAGGTGTCGTCTCATGCCCTCGCTCAAGATCGTGTCGTGGGGTGTGACTATGACGTCGCGGTCTTCTCTAATCTGACCCAAGACCACCTCGACTTCCATAAGACGATGGAGGACTATTTCCAGGCAAAGCTGCGGTTGTTTACCGGACTCACCGGAACACGCAAGTCGAAGACACGTGCGATAGTGAATGTCGATGATCCTGCCGGTGAGCGGATTGCTGGGATGTGTCGTGCGCCGGTGTGGACCTATGGATTGAAACATGCAGCCGATCTTCGAGCGGAACAGCTCCGTCTCTCCCTGGGGGGGACCACGTTTGTGGCGGCAACGCCGGCGGGATCGTTTCCCGTCGATAGTCATCTCGTGGGAGAGCATAACGTCTATAACCTTTTGGCTGCGATCGGTGTGGCACTTCATGAGGGAGCGTCGCCTGATCACGTACGTGATGCCGTTGCGCAACTGACCAATGTGCCCGGTCGGTTCGAGCGTGTAACGGCGGGACAGAAGTTTACCGTCGTCGTGGATTATGCTCATACCGAAGATGCCGTAGTTCGCTTGTTGATGGCCGCCCAGGCAGTAAAGACCGGGCGCATTATTACGGTCTTCGGCTGCGGGGGTGATCGTGATCGAGGGAAACGACCGAAAATGGGGGCGGCAGCCGTCCAATACAGTGATGTCGTAATTTTGACGTCAGATAATCCACGGACCGAGGACCCACTCGCGATTCTTCAGGAAGTCGAAGTCGGTGTGATCGAGGCCATGAAGGGTCGGTCCCACGTCGAATATCAGAAAGTACCTGATCGGCGGGAAGCTATTGCTACAGCGATCCGAGAGGCTCGCGCAGGCGATATGGTGTTGATCGCCGGTAAAGGCCATGAGGATTACCAGATTATCGGGACCACGAAGGTGCATTTTGATGATCGTGAAGTCGCACGTGAAGAAATTGAACGGCTCGGAACTTGCAGCTAGCGAGGATTGTGGACGACGGAAGTAGCGAGAAGGACGGGGATGCCGCTGTTTACGGTGGAAGAAGTCAAAGAAGTCATCAGCGCTAACGTGCTGATCGGGGAAAAGACCGCATGGGATAAACAGCCCATCCGTCGAATCAACCTCGACAGTCGTAGCATTCGTTCGGGTGATCTCTTTGTTGCGCTTGTCGGAGAGCGCTTTAACGGACATGACTTTGTCGGCACGGCGTTGTCCCATGGAGCCGTCGGCGCAATCGTGCAGGACTCGTTTGACCCTGCAGCTTTCGGCCTGAACACGATGCAGAAGCGGGTCGCGAAGCGAACCGCTCCGTTCATTCTTGGCGTTCGCGATCCGTTATTCGCATACCAACAGTTGGCGACCCATCATCGAAACCGGTTTGCGATTCCGGTCGTCGCGGTGACCGGGAGTAACGGAAAAACGACCACGAAAGAGATGGTGGCCGGTGTGATGGCCCGGCGGTGGACGGTGCTGAAAACGGAAGGGAATTTGAATAACCGAATCGGAGTCCCGCAGACCCTTTTTCGCCTGACCGGAAGACATGAAGGGGCGATCATTGAGATGGGTGTCGATCGGGTGGGGCAGACGACCAGACTCTGTGAAATGGCCCGGCCGACGATCGGAGTCATCACGAATATCGGCCCGGATCATCTGGAATTCTTCGGCAGTATGGAAGGGTCTGCACAAGCAAAAGCGGAATTGTTGGACTGGTTCTCCTCCGAGGGGACGGCGGTGCTGAATGCCGATGATCCCTACTACGACTATCTGGCATCGAGAGCCGCCTGTCGGTTGATCTCGTTCGGGCTGTCCTCGAAAGCCGATGTGCAAGCCACAGATATCAAATCGGACGGACGCAACGGGACAATCTTTCGTCTGAGGCTTCCCGGGAAGGTTCGGCACACGATTGTCAGAATACAGGTTCAAGGGGAACATAACGTCACGAACGCACTGGCAGCGGCAGCGGTAGGATCCGTACTTGGCCTGCCGGGCGCCGTGATCGCTCAGGGTCTTTCTTCGTTCAGGCCGGCGGCGATGCGGTCACAAGTCTTTGTGAGTCAAGGAGTGACGGTGATCAATGACTGTTACAACGCCAACCCTGCCTCAATGAAGGCCGCGATCCGATTGTTGGTTCAGCGAGGGGCCGGACGACAGACCATTGCGGTATTGGGAGATATGCTGGAACTTGGGACCGACGCCGTTCCCATGCATGAGGATGTGGGCGAATTCGTGGCACAACAGGGGATCGACCGTCTCATCGCGTGCGGTGTCTTAGGGCGGAGTTTGGCGAAAGGAGCGGAACGGGCCGGGATCGACCGGGCAAGGATCGTCTTGGCGCAGGATGCCGCCGCCGCCACTGAAGCCGTCAAAGCGGTGATGAAGTCGGGGGATGTGATCTTGGTCAAGGCATCGCGTGGAATGAAATTGGAACAGGTCGCCCAGGCGATTCACGGAGCCAGACGGGCGACACAAAAGGCTTCGTAGAAGCCTGCGAGGTTTGTTGCAAGAACCACTGATTTGCAGAGGCGCCATTGAATCATGCTGTATAACTGGCTGTATCCGTTTCATACGGAATTTTCCTTTCTCAATGTGTTTCGGTACCAGAGCTTTCGCATTATCTATGCCGCGGTGACGGCATTTCTCATCGCATTTATTCTGGCTCCGTTTGTGATCAAGAAGTTGCAACAAATCAAGCTGGGGCAGCAAGTGCGCGATGACGGACCAAAACGGCATCTTGCCAAAAGCGGGACGCCTACGATGGGTGGGATTTTGATCATTTTCGCGGTCACCTTGTCGACACTGCTCTGGGCGGACATCTCACGCCCGATCATTTGGCTGGTGTTGGCGGCGACATTAGGGTTCTTCGTTATCGGATTTGCGGATGACTATCTCAAATTCGTGAAGGCCCGATCAAAGGGGCTATCGGCAACACAGAAGTTTACCGCGCAGGTGTGTGTGGCTTTGGCCATTGCAGTGACCTTGTACTATTTGCCTGAGTACAGCACCAAGCTCAGTATGCCGTTCTTCAAAAATTTCACGCCTGACTTAGGGTGGTTTTATATCGTCTTCGCCATACTTGTGATCGTCGGTAGTTCCAATGCCGTGAATTTAACGGACGGTCTCGACGGATTGGCGGTCGGGCCGGTCATGATTTCGGCATTAGCCTATACCGTGGTGGCGTACGTGACGGGACATCGGTTGATGTCGGAATATTTATTGATCCCCCATATCGAAGGGGCGGGAGAGTTGGCGGTATTTACTGCGTCGATTTTGGGATCGAGTTTGGGCTTCCTTTGGTACAACACGTATCCGGCTTCCGTGTTTATGGGGGATGTCGGGTCGTTGCCGCTCGGTGCCGCACTCGGCACAGTGGCGGTGATCAGCAAACATGAATTGTTGTTACTGCTGGTCGGCGGTGTCTTCGTCATTGAAGCCGTATCGGTCATTTTCCAAGTCTTATCCTTCAAATCACGCGGGAAGCGGATCTTCCTGATGGCACCCATTCATCATCATTTTGAGATGAAGGGGTGGGAAGAACCCAAAGTGGTCGTGCGGTTGTGGATCATCGCCATTCTTCTGGCGCTGTTGAGTTTGAGTACACTCAAATTACGGTGACGGAGTGGCGGTGCGTACCATGATGGAAGAGCTGGCCGGGGTGAACGCCACTGTCGTGGGGCTCGCCAGGAGTGGTATTGCCGCTGCGCATCTCTTGCAAGAAGCCGGTGCAAGGGTGACGGTAGCCGATCAAAAGGATAAAGGGGAGTTAGGGCCTGCCATTGAGCAGCTTAACCGGTCCGCAGTGACTCTGACGTTGGGCCGGGGGTATGAATCGGCATGTGATCATGCCGATCTTGTCGTCATCAGTCCCGGGGTTCCCTATCGCATGGAGTCGCTGGAGCGTGTTCGTCGGCGGGGAGGCAAGGTATTGAGTGAATTGGAGTTGGCGTCACGATTTTTTACCGCACCGATTCTTGCCGTGACGGGGACGAACGGGAAAAGTACGACCGTGACCTTGATAGGCAAGATGCTGCAAAAAAGCGGGAAACGAGTATTTGTGGGTGGGAATTTGGGGACGGCACTGAGTGAGGCGGCAAGACAGGTTCTCCAGGCATCAAAGGTGGGATCGGACGATCCGTTCGATGCGGTCGTCGTGGAAGTCTCAAGTTTTCAACTGGAAACAGTCGAACGATTTCATCCATGGATTGCCGGCCTTCTGAATGTGACGATGGACCATCAGGACAGATATGACTCGATCGATGAGTATATCGCGACAAAACAGAGAATATTCGAGAACCAGGGTCCGTCCGACTATGCGCTGTTTAACTTGGATGATCCGACCGTCGATGCCATGAGGCGAAGTGTGAAGGCTCATGTCCTGGGATTCACACGGACGCGGATGCTGCCGTCTGATATTTCGGGAGGCGCCTATCTTGACGGCGAGCGCATCATGTTGAGGACCCCCGGACAAATCGAAGAGGTTTGTCGGCGTAGTGACATGAAAATTATAGGGCATCACAACGTGGAAAATGCGATGGCGGCGGCGACCTATGCACAATTATGCGGCTGTCCGATCGCCGTGATTCAAGCCGTGCTCAGAGAGTTCCCCGGTTTGGAGCATGCGTTGGAAGTCGTGCGAGAGAGGCGGGGTGTCCGGTTCGTCAATGATTCAAAAGGGACGAATGTGGATGCCACACTGAGGGCATTGGAGAGTATCGATCACCCGATTTGGCTTATCGCAGGCGGACGTGACAAGGGGGGGGACTTCGCCAGGTTGGCCCCGGCCATTCGTCAGCGGGTCCGGCGATTGGTGTTGATCGGAGAAGCGGCGCCGCTCATTGCAAGGGCGGTGCAACGTGATGAATCGACCGATCGGGCGTCCACTCTCCGCGAGGCGGTCGATATCGCAGCCGCAGGAGCCGTGGCCGGGGACGTGGTCTTGCTGTCACCGGCTTGTGCCAGTTTCGACATGTTTGCAGATTATCAGGATCGAGGACACCAATTTAAGGCCTTGGTGCAATCCTTGTCGGCGTAAGCGCCGGAGGGGCAGAGGGGAATTGACGCTGAACGATGCCACAGAGAAATGCAGGGACGCTGACGCTGCCGTGGACTGCGCCCGGCCCACGTGCAACAGGGCGGGTGACCATGGATCACACGCTGCTGATGATCATGATCGCCTTGACGCTTGTCGGTCTGGTGATGGTGTTCAGCGCCAGCGCTGTTGTGGCGACCAATCGATTCCAGGACTCAGGATATTTTCTCAAGAGGCAGCTCGCCTGGATGACGTTCGGTTTCCTGTTGATGCATGTCGCGTCGCGGATCGACTATATCTGGTGGAAACGACTCTGGCTTCCTCTCCTCGGTCTGACGGTGACTCTTTTGGCGATGGTGCTGATTCCGTCGATCGGCGTTGCGGCAAAGGGCGCCAGGCGGTGGCTGAGTCTGGGGCCGTTTGCAGTCCAACCGGCAGAAATCGCGAAACTTGTTGCCGTCATCTACCTTGCAGCGTATTTGGCAAGGAAAGAGGAGCGACTGACCGACTTTTGGAGCGGCCTGGTGCCGGCCTTGTGCGTGGTCGGAGTGCTCAGCGGTCTGGTTCTTCTGGAGCCCGATTTGGGGACCGTCGTGGTTATGGGATCAGTGACGATCGGCATGTTGTTTCTGGGGGGGGCACGCCTATCCCACCTTCTGTCGTTGGGATTATGCGCAGTGCCCGCGGTGTTGGCGCTCGCCCTCGGCAGGAGTTATCGGCGAGATCGCTTGATGACCTTTCTGGATCCCTGGAAGGACGCATCGGACACGGGGTTTCAGATCACCCAATCATTTTTGGCCTTCGGCAGCGGAGGGCTCTTCGGTGTGGGGTTGGGAGAGGGCAAACAAAAACTGTTCTTCCTGCCGGAGGCGCATACCGACTTTGTATTGGCACTCGTCGGAGAGGAGCTCGGATTGGTGGGAACGGCGGTGGTTATTCTCCTCTTCGGCATCTTCGTCGTCAGGGGGTTTCAGATTTCTGCGCGGGCGCGGATGCCGTTTGGCCGTTTTCTCGGCATGGGAATTACGCTGCTGATCGGGACACAAGCATTGATCAATGCCTGTGTCGTAACAGGTCTTTTGCCGACCAAGGGATTGACGCTGCCGTTTGTGAGTTACGGCGGTTCTTCCCTGGTGGTCTGTATGCTCGGCGTGGGAATTTTGCTCAGCATTTCACGGGATCGACAGGCTGGTCGAGAAGAAACGGGGCGAAATGCCGGAGGGGTTGGTCGACGATGACGGTGGTCATTGCTGCAGGGGGGACCGGGGGGCATCTCTACCCGGCCGTAGCGTTGGCGCGAGAGTTTCTGCGTCGTGATCCCTCCGTCAAAATCCTCTTTGTCGGAACCAGAAGGGGGATTGAGTCGAAGGTGCTTGCTCATGAGGGGTTTGAGTTGGAGTTCATTTCAGCAAAACCCGTTATGGGAAAGGGATTGCTTGACGTCATACGCGGAGTGCTTTCTGTCCCGATCGCCCTTCGTCAGTCGATGGAGATTCTACGACAGCGACAGGCGGATATCGTGATCGGGGTAGGCGGCTATACCAGTCCCACGATGGTGGTTGCCGCGGCATTGAAGGGCGTGGCACGGGTGATCTTGGAGCCCAACGCCCATCCCGGCATGGCCAACAAAGTCGTGGCTCCGTTTGTTCAACGGATTTTTCTCGCATTTGAATCGGCGGCAGGTTCGTTTGATCGCAACAGAATACGAGTGGTTGGTACACCGATCCGGCGGGAGTTTTTGACGGATATGGAACGGCATGAAACGCAACCGAACCCCGACGGTCTTCGCTTGTTGATTTTCGGCGGGAGCCAAGGGGCACAGGCCATAAATCGTGCGGTTCTGGATGGCCTGAAGGCCCTTGTCGAACTCGTCCCAAAGTTGAACATCACACATCAGACAGGCGAGTCGGATTATCAGCATGTACGCGGGACCTATGAGCAATTGGGCGTTCGTGCCGACGTGACGCCGTTTCTGTATGACATGCCGAAGGCGTTACGTGCGGCCGATCTTATCGTGGCGCGTGCCGGAGCCATGACCATTGCTGAACTCACGGCCTGCGGGAAACCGGCTATTCTGATCCCGCTGCCGACGGCAATTTATGACCATCAAATGAAAAATGCGCGTGCCATGGAAGAGGCCGGCGGGGCGACCGTCCTCCCGCAAGGGGAGCTGACCGGTTCTCGACTGAACGAACTGATCAGCGGCATTCTCCTGAACCCGGATCGCCTTCGAGCCATGAGCGCGAAGAGCCGCGCGATGAGGCGAGTCGATGCCGCCGAGGAGATCGTCCAGGAATGTTACGCGCTCATAGGGGGAAGGTATGAGAGCAACGGGCCTATTGGAGCGAAGTGAAGCGACTGTCGCCGGGACGAGAGCAGTCGGTTCGCGAGGATCAGTCGGATTGCAAGGGGTGAGGCGTATGACGATGTTTCGCAAGACTCAGCAGATTCATCTTGTCGGGATAGGCGGTTCTGGCATGAGCGGCATCGCCGAAGTGTTGCTGACGATGGGGTACACCGTTACCGGCTCTGATTTGCACCGGACGGAGACGACCAGACGTCTTGAGGAACTCGGTGGAAAGGTGTTCATCGGTCATCAGGAGTCCAATGTGGGTGAGGCTCAGGTCGTGGTGATCTCGTCCGCGGTGTCGACGGGCAATCCCGAAGTGATGGCCGCAAAAGCCAAGCAGATTCCGGTGATTCCTCGGGCCGAGATGCTTGCAGAGCTCATGCGTCTCAAAT
Organism: Nitrospira sp.; assembly: GCA_029879905.1. GTDB lineage: Bacteria > Nitrospirota > Nitrospiria > Nitrospirales > Nitrospiraceae > Nitrospira_D. Next base: position 18,973 of record JAOUPN010000011.1, read on the forward strand.
TCGGCGTCGCGATCGCCGGGGCTCATGGGAAAACCACGACGACCTCGATGGTGGCGAATGTGTTGGCACAAGGGGGACTTGATCCCACGATGGTCATCGGCGGGAAAGTCAATGCGTTGGGAAGTCATGCACGGCTCGGGCGGAGTGATTTGTTGGTGGCGGAGGCGGATGAGAGCGACGGCTCGTTCCTGCGTCTTTCGCCGACTATCGTCGCCGTGACGAATCTCGATCGCGAGCATCTTGATCACTATGGGTCGATGGAGCGGATTAACGAATGCTTTGTGGAATTTATCAACAAGATCCCGTTTTACGGATTGGCTGTCTTGTGCGCCGACGACGAGCGCCTCGGCGCACTCTTCCCCCGGATCGTCAAACGGTACCAAACGTATGGGCTTCACGACCGAAACGGGATCACGCCGGATTTTAAGGCAACGGATATCAGTCTACGGGAATGGGGAGCGGAGTTTCGTGCGCAGGTAAAGGGGAAAAACCTCGGCCCCTTCAGGCTGGCGGTGCCGGGTATTCACAATGTCTCGAATGCATTGGCGGCCATAGCGATCGGTGTCGAATTAGAGGTCCCGATTGATCTGATTCGGAAGGGGTTGGCCGCCTATACCGGAGTCGAACGCCGATTCCATCTTCGCGGAGAAGTCGGCGACATCATGGTTGTCGATGACTACGGCCATCACCCGACGGAAATTCGCGCCACGCTGGCGGCGGCGAAGCAGGGATGGGACCGGCGGTTAGTCGTACTCTTTCAGCCGCATCGGTACAGTCGTACACGGGATTGCTTTAAGGAGTTCCCGGGTGCGTTTGCGCAAGCGGATCTCCTGTTTATGACCGACATCTATGCAGCCGGAGAGACGCCGATACCGGGTGTGTCAGGCGCGGCACTCGCTGAATCGATTGCATCAGCCGGCCATCCGTCGGTCACGTTCGTCGAGCGAAAGGAGACGATGCCGGACCAGGTGATGCCTCATCTGAGACCGGGTGACCTCGTCATCACACTTGGCGCGGGCGATATTTGGAAAGCCGGAGAAGGCATTGTAGCTCGGCTTGAAGCCGCATCGTAACGATGGTGAGGCGAGGGGAGAAGGATGTCGCAGTGGGGCGAGGAACGTATCGGCAAGAGCGATTGCATGCGGCAGTGGCCGACATCAAAGGGGTGGTCAGGTTTCATGCGCCCCTTAAAGAATACACGTCGTTTCGGATCGGGGGGCCGGCTGATGTATTGGTCGAACCCGACGATGTGGAGAGTCTTATGCGTCTGCTCGCTCAAACGCACGCACGGAAGGTGTCGGTCTTTGTGCTCGGCGGCACCAATCTTCTCGTGCGGGATAAGGGGATCCGAGGCGTCGTGGTCAGTCTTGCAAAATTGCGTGCGATCAAAGCAGAGGAGGGATCGGTACTCTATGCGGAAGGTGGAGTGGGGATGCCGACCTTGATCGGTTATGCCATTCGACGATCGCTCGCAGGTTTGGAATGGGCGGCCGGGATTCCCGGAACAGTCTCGGGGTGTGTGGTGATGAATGCCGGTACCAGACTCGGAGAAATGAAGGACTCGGTGAAGGCGGTTCGTATCGTCACACCAACCGGTGCACTGATTGATTGTCCGGCGCACGATATCGACTTCAGCTATCGGCAGGCGATACTCCCCTCCGGTGTCGTGGCAGGAGTGTGGTTGCAGTTAAAACCCGGCGTGCGAGCCGAACTTGAAAAGGTGGTCAAGGACTATTTGCGATACCGCCGCGATACGCAGCCCCTGACGTTGCCGAGTGCGGGTTGTGTCTTCAAGAATCCGCCGAATGATTCGGCAGGCAGGGTGGTGGAAGCCGTGGGGCTCAAAGGCGTCAGAGTCGGCGATGCTGAGGTGTCCGAGAGACATGCCAACTTTATCGTCAACCGGGGTGATGCCAGCGCCAAGGATGTCTTGGCACTTATCAGAAAGGTCAAAGGACGCGTGTATCGCCAAACCGGCGTCAAGTTGGAGTTGGAGCTGAAGCTGGTCGGTCAAGCCTAACGATTCGAGTAAGGGGTGAAGGGTGAGGAGTGAACGGTGACTATGGCGGAGAGGACAGTGGGCTGCTGACGACGGATGGGCTGAGATGACTATGGGACGAGCAGAGCGGTTAACAGACGCGAGGGTGGGAGTGCTGATGGGAGGTTCATCCTCTGAACGGGAGATCTCGCTCAGAACCGGACATGCCGCTCATGCGGCGTTGGTTCGTCTTGGATACGATGCGGTCGCGATCGATGTCGACGAGCGGTTGCCTCAAGAGTTAACGTGACGAAAGGTCGAGGTCGCATTTCTGGCGCTGCATGGGCCAGGCGGAGAAGACGGGACCATCCAAGGGTTTCTCGACACGATCGGCATTCCGTACACGGGATCCGGTGTTCGTTCAAGCGCGGTGAGTATGCACAAGGCCGTGACCAAGGTCGTCCTGGCTGCGGAGGATATTCCTGTCCCACCTGGATCGGTTGTGCATCGTGGAAATGTGCCGTCATTGGGTGCCGTACTGAAAGAGGCCGGACTGAAGTTGCCGGTCATTGTTAAGCCGGTCTCACAGGGCTCGACGATCGGTGTGACGATTGTGAGGCAAGCCAGTCACTGGAAGGCGGCGTTGGCCTTGGCTCATCGGTACGATTCCGAAGCCATGGTAGAAGCCTTTATCCCTGGCCATGAAGTGACGGTTGGCGTACTTGGTAGTGCAGGCGGGTCGCCCAAGGTCTTGCCGGCCGTCGAAATCGTCGCTCCCGAAGGGTTTTATGACTTTGCCGCCAAGTACCAAAAAGGTCAGACACGCTATCTTTGTCCGGCGCCTTTACCGGTTACGGTTTCGAAACGAATTGAAGACTTGGCGGTCCGGACATTTTCTGCGTTGGCATGTGAAGGCGCAGCACGTGTCGATTTTCGGATTACGCCGAAGGGCCGACCGTACGTTCTTGAGATCAATACCGTACCTGGAATGACGGAAACGAGTCTGTTGCCGATGGCTGCTGCGGAAGCCGGAATCACGTACGACCGGTTGGTCGAACGGATTTTGCGGTCGGCGCTGAAGAGAACACGTCGGCATGTCTTAAACCGAGAAAGGAAGTCGGCATAGTGGGTTGGTTTCGAACGCGTCGTCGTGCGCGCGCTGAAGGGCCTAGAAGGAATCAGTGGAAAGGGACACGCGCAGGCGAAATGGCGAATCGATATGCGGAGACCAAGCGAGTGAGGACTGCTGCAACGCGTGCGGTCTTTCTACGCCGAAGCGGATTGGTCGTGGGGGCGGCAGTGATCGGGTGGGCCGTCGTCATGGGCACACAATATTCAGGGCCGTTTCTGAGGCAGGTGTTGGAAATTCAAAAGGTCACCGTGGAAGGCATCTACCGAATCGACAAGCAGGAAGTGGTCGATCTCATCAGGCTGAAGCCTGGAACCCCGCTCCACCATGTCGTGCTATCGGGGATCAAGGCACGAGTGGAGACTCATCCGTGGATCAAGGAAGCGACGGTATCTCGAGTGCCGTTTCATGAATTGCATGTTTCAGTGATCGAACGAAAACCCATGGCCGTCGTACGGGCTGGTTCTCAGAATTTTCTCAGTGATGGAGAGGGGTATGTCCTCGCTTCCCTTGCGCAAAAGGACGATATCTCACTGCCTCTCGTGACCGGAGTGGATCCCAAAGGATTGTTACGGGGCGAAGAGACCGTGCGGCAGGTGGTGGTGTCCGGAATCGAGTTAGCCAAGCTTGTCGGGCAGACCTATGAAGGGAGATTGCAGGTCGATGCGGAGAATCCTGACAATCTCGTCGCATTCGTCCGTGGTGTTCGGTTCTACTTCGGTGAAGGGGCCGTGGGTGCCCAGTGGGACCGATTCCAACAAATCAAGCCGGCGGTGAAAACATTGGATTTTGACGGTGCCGCCGACGGCGTGAACGCGGTGGATCTCAGGTACGAAAATAGGGTCGTGGTAAGGGAAAGGGGGTGATCGCGATGCCGAAGCGGGATCAAATCCTTGTCGGGCTTGATATCGGAACGACCAAAATTTGCGCGATTGTGGCCGAGGTCACGGATACCGGAACCTTGAGTGTCATCGGCGTAGGGGCGAGCCCTTCGCGCGGATTGCGTAAGGGGGTTGTCGTCGACATTGAGAGTACCGTTGAATCGATCAAAAAGGCCGTGGAAGAAGCGGAGTTGATGGCCGCGGTGCAAATCAATTCGGTCTATACAGGAATCGCGGGTAGTCATATTTCAGCGGAAAACTGTAAGGGAGTGGTGGCGCTCAAACGCGCCGAAGTCACACGGGAAGATATTCATCGAGCGATAGAAAGCGCCCGTACATTGGCGATCATTCCGCAAGAACGACGGATTCTTCATGTGCTCCCCAGGGAATACATGGTGGATGGCCAGGAAGGTGTGCGTGAGCCGTTGGGGCTGTCGGGCAACCGCCTTGAAGTCAATGTGCATGTCATTACCGGAGCCGTTACGTCCGCACAAAACATTATTAAGAGCGTCAATCGTGCCGGACTTGATGTCGTGGATATCATTCTGCAGCCGTTAGCTTCGAGCGAAGCGGTCTTGAGCCAGGAAGAGCGTGAGTTGGGGGTGGCCATGGTGGATTTGGGAGGCGGCACCACGGACCTGGCCGTTTTCCTCGACGGCAGTATCCGGCATTCGGCTGTCTTGCCCATCGGAGGACAGAATCTTACCAAGGATTTGGCGATCGGACTTCTTACGTCACAAACGGAAGCGGAACGGATCAAAACACAGTATGGTACGGCGAGAACAGAATTGGTGACGAGCCATCAGATCGTCGAGGTTCCATCGGTCGGAGATCGTCCGGCGAGGATGTTTTCACGCCGAGATATTGCCGAGATCCTCGAACCACGGGTCGAAGAAATGTTTGATCTTGTGCGGAGGGAGATCGTGCGATCCGGGTATGAAGGGATGTTGGGTGCCGGAGTGGTAATTACCGGAGGGACCTCATTGCTGGAAGGCATGCCGGATGCGGCTGAACGTGTGCTCAACTTGCCCGCTCGTCGCGGTACTCCTTCCGGTGTCGGAGGGCTCAGAGACATCGTCAGCCATCCGGGACATGCGACGGGAGTGGGCTTGTTGCTGCATGCACGGCGACACAACGAAGAATTGGAAACGGCCGGCCTGCGCCATGGAGGGGCCTGGTCGAAGATGATCGGGTGGACAAAACGGGTATTGGAAGTGTTTTAACCAGGAACCCTCGTGTCGAAAAGGCGTTGCCGCGCGTGGGGAAGGTGAGGAGGTGTCCAAATGTTTTCATTCCAGGAGGATGTGTTGTCGCCGGTTCGGATCAAGGTTATTGGAATCGGAGGCGCCGGATGCAACGCGGTCAACACCATGATCACTGCCGGGTTGGCACGGGTTGATTTTATCGCAAGCAACACGGATCTCCAGGCGCTTGATCGATCGCTGGCCCCCTTCAAGATTCAGTTGGGACCGGAGCGGACCCGCGGCCTGGGTGCGGGCGCGAAGCCGGAAGTCGGCAAAGAAGCGGCGCTGGAAAGTAAAGATCATATCCGTGAGTGTCTCGAGGGCGCGGATATGGTGTTCGTCACGGCAGGAATGGGAGGCGGGACCGGAACGGGAGCGGCTCCGATCGTGGCCAGTATCGCCCGTGAAATGGGCATTCTGACGGTCGGCGTGGTGACCAAACCGTTTCAATATGAAGGACAGCGGCGGAACAAACATGCGGAAGAAGGCATTCGTGAACTTCGTCGTCAGGTCGATACCCTGCTCGTCATTCCGAACCAGCGATTGTTAGGCATTGTGGACAAATCCACTCCTCTTCTCGATGCGTTCAAGGTTGCCGACGATGTGTTGCGGCAGGCCATTCAAGGCATTGCCGATGTCATCACGACGACAGGGCACATCAACGTAGATTTTGCCGATGTGCGAACCGTGATGTCACATACGGGAAGAGCCGTCATGGGTATGGGCGTGTCACGCGGGCCGAACCGGGCGATCGAAGCGGCCCAAAAGGCGATTTGCAGCCCGCTGTTGGAAGAGGGCAGTGTGGAGGGCGCACGAGGTGTCTTGCTGAACATCACCGGGGGACCCAGTATGTCGCTTCATGAAATTGAGGAAGCTGCCTCCATTGTTCAGCAAACCGCCGATGGGGAAGCCAACATTATCGTGGGGCAAGTGATCAACCCTGATATGGGAGAAGATCTGATCATTACCGTGATCGCCACAGGATTTGAGCCGGTAACCGATACGGCGGTGCCGCCGGGCGGAGAAGATCGCTTCGGGACACGGTCTGCGGCAAAACCGACGCCACCGCTGCTGGCCGGAGTCGGAGCGGCTCTTCCGAGCGACCGATCGATGAAGGATCTGGACCGTCCGACGTTTCTTCGGCGCATGAATGATGCCCGTGAGTCTATGGACCGGGCCGCTCTCGCTGCGGAAGATGAATGGGATGTGCCGACGTTTCTCCGGAAACAGGCAGACTAACGCAGTCGTTATCCTGCACGTTCTTGTACCGAAGAGGTGGATTTGTGGAAAACGCACCGATCATTACCGTCCCGGCATTCGCGTCAGGGCGGAGCCCTGTGCGCCATTTTTTCGGGACGCGCCAACATTCGGCAAGCCTGAACTTGGAAATCGGCGTGCCGTCGTCTGCCGGGAGAAGCGATCGTGAGCCGTATCCATCATGGCTGCTCGCCGTGAAACAGGTGCATGGGACGGACGCGCTCATTGTCGATCGTGCACTGACGCCATCCGATCGGTTCGTGGATGGCTGGGACGCATTGGTGACCGATCAACCGGATGTGATGGTGGCGGTGAGGACAGCCGATTGTGTTCCCGTCTTGATGCACGATTCCAAACGGCACGTTGTTGCTGCGGTCCATGCCGGATGGCGCGGAGCGGTGGCGGGCATTATCAATAAAACGATTGCCGTGATGAAGACACGGTTCGGCTCCGATCCGAATCATCTTCGTGTGAGTATCGGTCCGTCTGCGGGAGCATGCTGTTATGAGGTGGATGAGCCGGTTTTGGACACATTGCATCAAGCCTGTCCCGACGTCGGTGATCTGGTCGTACGAAAACAGAGGGGGGGAAAGAGACATCTGGACTTAAAAGCACTGGTCAGGGAGCAGGCGCGGACTGCCGGGGCCCGTCCGGATTCCATTACATCCGTCAATCTTTGTACGATTTGTCATGGAGACTTGTTTTTCTCCTATCGCCGGGAAGGACGAGTGATGGGGACAATGGTCAGCGCGATCGGTCTGTCCACATAGGCGTTCATGAAAAGGGACTGCTCCTCTGCCAATTGCATGACCCTTTCGTTACAATACGACCGGTCTGGTTCCGGGGACTACGGGAATGATCGAGGTTCCGTGAGGACGATGGAGTTGCCACACACAGAGACCATAGCGGAACGCGTTCAGTCGGTGCTGTCGACTATTCGTACGGCGGCGGAGGAATGCGGTCGGCAGCCTGACAGTGTGAGGCTGGTGGCTGCGACGAAAACCGTGGCCGTCGATCGCATCCGGATTGGTATCGGTGCAGGTCTGTCGATCTTGGGGGAAAACCGTGTGCAGGAAGCGTTACCCAAAGTGACAGCGTTGAAGGAGGAGCCGGTCCGGTGGCATTTTATCGGGCAGCTTCAGCGGAGAAAGGTTCGCTCGGTCGTCGGCGTATTTGACATGATTCATTCGGTCGATAGCCTGGAACTTGCGCAAGAAATTGATCGACGGGCTATGGAGGCCGGTTGCCTACAGGATATTTTGTTGGAAGTGAATATCGGTGGTGAGCCGACAAAAGCCGGATTTCAGCCGGAAGACCTCAAGTCCGTCGTGCCGACCATGGCAGCGCTCCCACATATTCGTGTAAAGGGACTCATGACGATCCCTCCTCCGGCTGATGAAGCGGAGTCCGTCAGGGGATATTTTCGGCGACTTCGGGAGTTGGCCGAATCTATCGCCGCGCAAAAGATTGCCGGCGTCACGATGGACGAATTGTCGATGGGCATGTCGAACGATTACATGGTCGCGATTCAAGAAGGAGCGACATTCGTGCGAGTGGGTTCTGCGATATTCGGAGCGCGGGATGTCTAGCGCATCGTTCGGACGGAAAGTGGCGTTTATCGGCGGCGGTCAGATGGCCGAAGCGCTGATCGGCGGGATGCTCTCCGCCAATCTTTGCCCGGCCGGCAGCATCCAAGCCGCTGATCCGGACGCCGGCCGACGCGAACACCTGACAGGTCGATTCGGGATTCAGGTCAGCGAATCGAACCGAGCGGTTGCCGCATGGGGAGATTGTGTGGTGCTGGCTGTCAAGCCGCATATGATCGGAGAGGTGCTGAAGGAGATTGCCGGTGAATTGACCGAGGATCTTGTCGTGTCGATCGCCGCGGGAGTTCAGATCAGTCGGATTGAGGGGCTTTGTGATCGACGGACGCGCATCGTACGCGCCATGCCTAATACACCTGCATTGGTGCAGGCAGGCATGACGGTATTGGCCGTCGGCCCCGATGTCGGAGCACAGGATATTGCCGACGTGAGGCAGATCTTTGGAGTTGTCGGTAGGGTGGTTTCGGTGGAGGAACGACTCATGGATGCCGTGACCGGCCTGAGCGGAAGCGGACCGGCCTATGTATTTCTTGCGATTGAGGCACTCATCGACGGTGGAGTCAAAATGGGTTTGTCTCGGGATATCGCCACGCTGCTTGCAGCCCAGACTGTGTCGGGTGCGGCACGTATGGTGATGGAAACCGGGCAGCATCCTGCCAGTCTCAAAGATCGAGTGACTTCTCCGGGAGGTACGACGATTGCCGGGTTGCACCGATTGGAGCAGGGGGGCTTGCGGGCGACGATTATTGATGCGGTTGAAGCGGCGACGAAACGGTCGCAGGAGTTAGGGGGCTGATGTTTGTGGTCGGCAATGTACTCTTGGGAATTGCGACGGTGCTTGATTATGCATTGTCGCTGTATATGTGGGTGATTATTGCCCGTGCGTTGATCTCGTGGGTCAATCCCGATCCATGGAACCCGATCGTGCAGTTCCTTGACCGGGTAACGGAACCCGTGTTGTCACCGATTCGTCGCAGATTGAGCTGGCGGATGGGGATAGATTTGTCGCCGCTCATTGCGATTGTGGCGATTTCGTTTATGCAGATCGCGGTGGTGCAGTCGCTTAAAGACTTTGCGATGCGGATGAATTAATAGAATTGATGGGGGACGCCATGAAACTCACACCGCTTGATATTCAACAAATGGTTTTTCGGGTCAAGCTCCGCGGCTATGATCAGGAAGAGGTCAATCGTTTTCTGGAGGAAGTCGCACAGACGGTCGAATCCCTCAATCGGGATAATGCGGGGTTGCGGGAGCGGATTTCATCGTTGGAACAGCAGGTCGCGGAGTTGAAACGGACGGAAATGACCTTGTCGAACACATTGGTGTCGGCCCAGTCTTTGGCGGAGGACGTCAAACGCGGTGCGCAACGCGATGCGGAGTTGATCGTCAAAGAGGCGGAATTGAAAGCCGGTGAATTATTTCGGCAGGCCAGGGTCGAATTGGCCGATACGCAACGGGATCTCTCGTTGTTGCAAAAACAACGGTTGTTGATGGTTGAACGAATGCGAGCAACGCTTCATACCTTTGAGCGGATGTTGGATGTCGAAACGAGCGACGCGTATCAGGATAATGTCGTGGCATCCGAAGTCAAAATACAGAACGAGTCGAGTCCGACACATTGAATGAGGGCCGGTCCCGTTTCTCCTCTCGCGATGGTTCCGAATTTTGCAGCAGCCGGTCACGAGCATGCCTATCCCGTCATCACTTCGGTCGGCAATGGATCACGCCGTCGTCGAGGGGGTATTTCCTGGTGCGGTTCTTGCCGTCCGTCGTGGTGGGGAACAATTGTGGCTCGTTCCTGCAGGCCGTCTTTCTCCTGATCAGTCCGGCAGTGTCGTCGAAAAGACCACGATCTATGACCTGGCATCCCTCACGAAACCCTTAGCCGTCGTCACATCGCTTGTCTTGTTGGTCCAACGAGGCCGGTGCCGGCTTGATGGTCCCATTATGTCGATTCTCCCGGAATTGGAGGATTCGGCTATTGGGTCAGCCACGCTCCAACAATTACTCACCCACAGCTCCGGTCTTCCAGGCTGGCGTGGATTCTATGAGATCCTGAGTCCGAATGCCGTTCTTCCGTCGACGCGGGAAGAGCGCTCTTGTGTGAACGGGCAAGTCCTGCAATTGATCAAACAGGAAGCGTTGGTGTACCAACGGGGCGAAGGGAGTCTGTACAGTGA
>JAOUPN010000495.1 GCA_029879905.1 Nitrospira sp.
GATGCCCGGTCGTCAATCTTATTCCGGAGTGGAACGATCTCGTGTATCACGGCCGTTGGCTCAGCGCGCTCAAGGCGTTGCATACCACTAATAATTTCCCTGAGTTTACCGGCCGTCTGTGTCCGGCACCCTGTGAGTCGGCTTGTGTGCTGGGGGTCAACAACGATCCGGTGTCGATTCGTGTTCTCGAATGGAATATCATCGAGCACGGATTCAGCGATGGTTTGGTTGAGCCGATTTTGCCTGCGACCCAAACCGGTAAGACCGTGGCGATCGTCGGATCAGGCCCGGCAGGTTTAGCTGCTGCGCAACAGCTGGCACGAGCGGGACACAGTGTCACGGTGTTTGAAAAGTCGGATCGAATCGGCGGGTTGCTGCGGTACGGCATTCCGGACTTTAAGATGGAAAAATGGGTGATCGATCGACGGTTGGATCAAATACGGGCCGAGGGTGTCACATTCCGAACGGGCGTCACGGTCGGGAAGGACCTGTCGGGCGAGGAACTTCGCCGAGAATTCGATGCTGTTGGACTGACGCTCGGTGCCGAACAGGCGAGGGATCTTACCGTTCCCGGTCGTGAGTTGAAGGGTGTGCATTTTGCGATGGACTATCTGACGCAGCAGAATAAACAGAACGCCGGCGATTCCATCGTGGGTGAGCCGATCACCGCAAAGGGAAAACGTGTGGTAGTTATCGGAGGGGGGGATACGGGGTCGGATTGCGTCGGAACCGCGAATCGCCAGGGTTGTCGCGAGGTCCATCAATTCGAATTGCTGCCTGAGCCGCCTCCGCAGCGAGCTGATTCAACGCCGTGGCCGCTCTGGCCGATGAAGTTGCGCACGTCGCATGCGCATGAAGAAGGCTGTGACAGGCAATGGAGCGTGTCGACCACACAGTTCACCGGTCATAATGATCACGTGACGAAACTCCATGGGCAACGTGTGGAGTTCGAAAACGGCAGGTTTACACCGATTTCACAGAGTAGCTTTGAGATGGATGCGGATCTCGTGTTGCTTGCCATGGGTTTCACCGGTCCGGTCAAGACCGGCTTGCTTGACAGTCTCGGGGTGACATATACCCCGCGTGGAACCGTGGTCGTGGACGAAAACTTTATGACCAACCTTGATGGAGTTTTTGCCGGCGGCGACACGAAGCTTGGAGCGTCTCTTATCGTCTGGGCCATTGCCGAGGGACGCAAGCTGGCGGCCGGTATCGATCGGTATCTCCTGGCCGGCAAGTCGGCGAAGCAGTCCGTCCAGTAGAGAGACCGGCTCAAGCGGAGCCGCAGGTCTCGTTCTTCTTCTCCTTATCCTCAGTAGTTCCGGTACAGTTCACCCGCCTTCGCAGGAAGCCACGGCTGCTTGGCCTTCGAAGCCGAGCGGATTCGGCGAAGTAGGCGAAGGCCGTGGAGGAATGGCGGGTTTCATCGTATTCGTCGGCCGGAGCCTATGGGCGGCGTGCCGAAGCCTTGGCCCCCGGCCTTCGCAGCCTAATAAGGCTGCTTCGGCGGAGTAGGCAAGGAGGACCCGCTTCGCCCGCCTTTGGCGAGGCGTCGCCGACTCAGCCCGCGTCGGTGAGTCTGCGAGGCGAGCATGCTTCCAGCCTTCGTAGCCTGTGGGCTACTTCGGCGGAGTAGGCTCGGCGAGGTGTCGACGGAGACTCAAAAGAGGCCACGACTGGCAGGCCGTGGGGCTCCACTGTGATTCAGCACCATCATGTGTTGCCGAATCGCGCATGTCAGTCTCCTCTACCAAGAGCGATGAATGGTGGACCTGCGAGACGCGCACAAGAGTCTCAGATGGCCCCCTTGCCGACTCGACCGTCCGTTATGCCGCTTGTCTGATAGCGGGTTGCTGGTACCTCTCCAATGGGAGGCGAGTATTGTTGGAAGAGTGATAGCGAAATGTTCGTACTTCGCGTGGTGCGGCCTGGTATCCGCGTGAATAGAATTGGCGTACCTCCTGTGGCTGTGCCGTGCGTGTATTCACGGGGGAGTCTTCGTCTGAAAGCCAGTAGGCGATCTTGGTGCCGAAAAAAATAATGAATGACGTTAATGCGACAAAAGTGAACAGGATCGTCCCCATGACTCCTCCTTAGGTAAACGGTATGATTCGTTGATCCAGGACACGCACGTATCAGTGCGACGGTGTATTTTCTCGTGGATCATTAGGAAGCGGTGCAAGGAAAGTGCCGGGAGGTTTTTCTTGGCTCCTGCCACCAGCAAGAAATTCCGGCTGTGTGAAATATAAAAACGCTTTGAGAATCACTTCGTTAAAGGATAGTGGCTCATATGCCGCAGGGTAATGGGTTCAGCAAGAGCATATATGAGATCCGATAGTCTGCCCATTTTTGTGTATGTCTGGCGACAAAGTGTGCTCCTTGTCGGTTGTCGTTCAATAGTGAATTGAGCGTGTCTATTCGTCGAAAGGTCGGCCTCGATCTGATGAGCTAGAGTGGAGATTTCCTGTGGTTTCACCCGAACTTGCCTCTACGCGGCATGTGTTTTCGTGCTGGAGTTGAGAGGATGTGGTGAGCGTGCTGTTCTCTCCGGTACCTC
>JAOUPN010000115.1 GCA_029879905.1 Nitrospira sp.
GACCATGTGCGCGCGGTGGGGAACCTTGCGGGGGAGTTTGCGTCGAGCTTTGGCCATCCTGATTGGGGCCGACTCGCGGGCCTCTGGCATGACCTTGGAAAATATTCCGAGGCTTTCCAAAGCGTAGCGCTCGTGACAACAAGATAGTTGCATAAGACACGGCGGATCGAAACTGAGTATGAACTTGCCAAGCTACATTGCCCATGTTCGAAAATCTGGAGGCGATCCACAGAGTCTTGAAGATCATCTGTTGGGAGTTGCTGAGATAGCCAAGACGCTTGCCTCAAAGATCGGCCTCGAACCTCAAGGCGAGTTGATAGGACTACTCCATGATTTGGGAAAGTACAGTAGTGAATTCCAGGCCTATCTTAAGTCGGCCGTCGGCCTGATTAACCAAGATGAGGATGAATTCGTCGATGCGCGGGGACTCAAGGGCAAGGTGGACCATTCTACTGCAGGCGCGCAGGTTATTTGGGAGGAACTCTTCAAGCAAGGGCAAATCGGTCAAGTAGTTGGCCAGGTGCTGTCCCTGTGCATCGCATCACACCACTCTGGTCTAATCGATTGCTTATCCTCGGATACGGGTCGTCCCGTCGAGGATAACTTCACTAGGCGAATCAATAAATCAGATTCCAAGACACACATCCAAGAGGTCATGGTGAAGATGGATGTGGCGATTGTGAAGCGATTCCGTGAGTTAGTGGATAACCCGGAGTTGATTGCCAACATTAAGCACTCAATTCAACAGCTTGCCCTCCGAGATGGGGGAACAGATCAAAGTCAAATAGTCAGGTTTAAAATCGGGCTCCTCGTCAGATTTCTTTTTAGCTGTCTGATCGACGCAGACCGTACTAATACAGCGGATTTTGAGAGACCAAAAGCAGCAAAGAACCGATTCAATGGAAGATATATCCCCTGGGATGTGCTCATTGAACGTCTCGAGCAGAAGCTACAATGCTTTGGCACGCCAAATCCGATCGACAAAATCAGACGTCAAGTATGTGATCAATGTCGGGATAGTGCCAGTCGGGCAAAGGGAATCCATACGCTCACTGTGCCGACGGGCGGCGGAAAGACTCTCGCCAGCCTCCGTTTCGCGTTGCACCACGCCAAAAAGTGGGGAATGGATCGAATCATCTATATTGTTCCATTTACAACCATCATCGATCAGAACGCCGAGGTAGTTCGCGCCATCTTTGAACTTTCGGAAGGGGATAATGGGCGTATTGTGCTTGAGCACCACTCGAATCTCACTCCGGAAGAGCAAGGTTGGAAAGAAAAGATATTGACGGAGAACTGGGATGCTCCAGTGGTATACACGACGAGCGTGCAGTTTCTTGAGGCACTGTTTGGTGCCGGTACTCGTGGTGCCAGAAGAATGCATCAATTAGCAAACTCGGTGCTGGTTTTCGATGAAATTCAGACCATTCCCGTCAATTGTGTCCATTTATTCAATAACTCGATCAATTTCCTTGTCGAACATTGCGAGAGTACGGTTGTGTTATGTACCGCGACGCAACCACTTTTGAATCGAGTTGATAAGGACAAAGGTGCGATGAGGTTTGCAGATGAAAACGAAATCATGCCAGACGTAAAACAGCTATTCGACGATTTGAAGCGGGTTGAAGTAGTGCCCCAACGTAAACCTGGTGGTTGGACGAATGAAGAGATTGGCCGTCTTGCTTTGGAGGAAGTCGAGAAAAGCGGTAGCTGCCTCGTGATCGTGAACACCAAGAAGACAGCAAAAGCGCTTTTTCAATACTGTCGTCAAAAGACAACTATACCGGCCTATCATCTCAGCACGAACATGTGTCCTGCCCACCGCAAAACTATTCTGGGTCAGTTGCGAGGACTGCTGAGCCTTCCAGATTCTCCGGTGCTATGCATCAGCACGCAATTAATCGAAGCTGGCGTGGACATAGACTTCGGGGCCGTGATTCGCCTGACGGCAGGACTTGATTCTATTGCTCAGGCTGCGGGGCGATGCAATCGTCACAAGCGGAAGCCAATAGGGCGGGTCCATGTGGTTAATGCGGCTGACGAGAGCCTGGACATGCTCAAGGATATTCGGTATGGGCGAGATATAACTGACCGGCTCTTGTCTGAGGCTACATCGGGTGAGTGGGGATTTGATGGAAACCTGTTGGGACCGGAAGCAATGAAGCGGTATTTTGACTACTATTTCTTCGCCAGACGGGATGAGATGGTCTATCCGGTGTCGGCCCAAATGATTGGTCGTGAAGACACATTGCTGAATCTGTTGTCGAGTAATGCGACTGCCCTCAATGAATTCGGACGAAGCCATGCCGCTGCCCCCAATATTTATTTGCGCCAATCATTCATGTCAGCCGCCAAGGCGTTTAAGGCTATCGACGCTCCAACTCGTGGCATCATTGTTCCCTATGGCAAGGAAGGAAAAGAACTTATTGGCGGGTTGTGCGCAGCATTTGATGTTGAGAAGCAAGGCTCTCTTTTACGCAGAGCTCAACAATATACCGTCAATGTGTTTCCGCATGAATTGAAACGGTTGCAAGAACAGGACGCGGTACATGCTATCCAAGACGGATTAGACATCCTATACCTTCACACGTCTTACTACAGCGAGGAGTTTGGCTTGAGTTTGACACCTGATGGACCAATGGAGGTGCTTTGTGTCTGACACACTTAACAGCCGCATTGAATTTAAAGTGTGGGGGCGATTCGCACTTTTCACCGACCCACTGACAAAAATTGGGGGAGAAAAGTGTTCTTATCATCTTCCAACTTACGAGGCACTAAAAGGAGTTGTGAAATCGATCTATTGGAAGCCAACGCTCATCTGGGTGATAGATGAAGTGCGAGTGATGAAACGTATTAGGACGCAGACCAAGGGGACGAAGCCTTTGGTGTTTAATGGGAGAAATGATCTAGCAATTTATACCTTCTTGGTTGATGTCGAATATCAAGTCCGTGCGCATTTCGAGTGGAATGTGTTCCGGCCAGAACTAGCCAGTGATCGAAATGAAGCCAAGCATCACTCGATTGCAAGGCGAATGGTAGAGCGTGGTGGACGGCAGGACATCTTTCTTGGAACACGAGATTGTCAAGGGTATGTGGAGCCATGTGAGTTTAGTTCCGGCCAGGGAGCCTATGACGAAGATGAAGAGGTGAGCTACGGGGTGATGTTCCATGGTTTTGATTACCCGGATGAAACAGGAGAACATAGTCTAGGTACACGATTCTGGCGCCCTAAGATGATCAAAGGTGTTGTGAAGTTTATTCGCCCGGAGCAATGCAATATACGAAAACATATTCGCCCCATGTATCCGAAGCAATTCACGACAGACCACAACCTGACCGTCGTTCAAGTAGAAGCGACATCATTGGGGTGCTGACATGAGCTGGATTCACAGTTTGTACGAAACCTATGAGCATTGTGTTAATGAACCACAATTCGCCAGTAATCCACCTTTGCCAATTAGCCACACAACGCAGCAGGCCCATATCGAGATTGTCATCGACCAGAAAGGGGAATTTCAACGGGCGAGGGTCATCCCAAAAGCGGAGCAGACGACCCTAGTCCCATGTACGGAAAGCTCTGGTGGAAGGTCTGGTAGAAAGCCGGTAAATCACCCGCTCTCAGATAAATTGCAGTATGTCGCAGGAGACTTTGTCGACTTCGGCGGGGAAGTGACCTCTGGGTTTTCAAGTGAGCCGAAAGAGCCGCATCGGAGCTATCAGAAGACTTTATCAGCGTGGGCTGCATCTAGGTATAGCCACCCGAAACTTATGGCGATCCTGAAATATGTGCAGCAAGGGAAAGTGATTCAGAACCTTATGTCAGCCAAGGTGTTGCCAGTGGATTCGAATGGGAAAATATTGCAAGTATGGAAGGGGGACAAAAAGGATACCCCAGAAATTTTTAAACTTATTCCGAATGGGCAAGGCCCTGGAGATGCATTCATCCGCTGGAGGGTGGAGGCAGCGGGGGAGCCGCTTAGTTCCACATGGGAAGATCAAGAGTTGATCCAGAGTTGGATCAACTACTATGCAAGCCAGCAGACAAAACAAGGTGTGTGTCTGGTTAATGGAGAGATAACAACACTGGCAGAGCAGCACCCAGCCAAGCTTCGAAATGCAGCTGATAAGGCCAAGCTGATCTCTTCTAATGACCTCAATGGGTACACGTTTCGTGGTCGATTCATAGATGCTGATCAAGCGTGCGGCGTCGGATTCGTTGTAACGCAGAAGGCCCATAACGCTCTACAGTGGTTAATTAAACGCCAGGGATTTCGCAACGGCGATCAAGTCGCTGTGGCATGGTCCGTAAGCGGAGCGAGTATCCCCGATCCCTTTATCAACTCGGCCGAGTTATTTGAGCTGCCGATAGATATTACTGCGAAGACTGAATCATCTTTCCCTGGCGATGCCGGTCAGACGTTTGCTCTCCGCCTCAATAAGCAATTAGCCGGCTATCGGGCCCTGTTAGGGTCGACTAAGGGAATTGTAGCGATGGCTGTGGATTCCGCTTCACCAGGTCGGATGGCCATCACATTCTATCGTGAGCTTACCGGCTCAGAATTTCTTCATCGGGTCCAACGCTGGCACCAGGCGTTCGCTTGGCATCAGAACTACTCTAAAGACCTCAAATTTGTCGGAGCGCCGTCGCCAAAAGATGTTGCCGAGGCCGCCTATGGCAGAGCCAAAGATGATGGACTGAAGAAATTACACAAGGTCACGGTGGAGCGATTGCTCCCTTGCATCATCGACGGTCAACCTATCCCTCGGGATCTGATGGAAGCTACGGTGCGGCGATCGTGCAATCGCGTTGGTTTGAAACCTTGGGATTTTGAAAAAGTATTAGGGATCGGATGCGCATTGTTTAAAGGGTATTTCAAGGAAAGGAGCTATCAGATGGCGCTGGAATCGGATAGGACCGCCCGTGACTATCTCTATGGTCGCTTACTAGCTGTGGCCGAAAGTATTGAGAGTTATGCCCTTTCAAGAGCAGAGAAAAACCGTGATTCAACCGCAGCCCGCCTTATGCAGCGGTTTTCAGACCGACCATATTCGACTTGGAGAAACATCGAGCTTGCACTGACTCCGTACAAATCTCGTCTGCGCTCATCCGAAAGAACCGTAGGATTTCTGATCAAGAGAGAGAAATTGCTCGATGAGATCCTTGGAGCTTTTCGGTCGGATGAATTCACATCAGACCATGCGTTATCTGGGGAGTTCCTGCTGGGCTATCACTGCCAAAGGCAAGCCCTGAGTCAAAAGCGAGAGGCAAATAGCGATCAATCAGAAGAACCAAATGGTTAACAAGGGAGAGGGTGATGACTACCTTACAACGGAAAGTTGATTATGCAGTTGTGTTTCGAGTTACGAAAGCGAATCCAAACGGTGACCCCCTCAATGGGAATCGTCCTCGGACAGACTATGATGGTTTCGGGGAAGTGACAGATGTCTGTCTCAAGCGCAAAATGCGAGATCGCCTCCTCGAAAGGTGGGTAACTCAAGGGCGGAAAGAAGATGGCACCATGATTTTCGTCCAATCAGACGATCGAAAAGAAGATGAAGCCGGAAGCCTCAAAGAACGGGCGGAAAACGCGCTAGGGAGCAAATTAGGGTCCGCAGAGACACGCAAGCTTGCGTGCGCACGATGGCTTGATGTGCGGGCCTTTGGTCAGCTCTTTGCCCTGCCCAAAGGCAATAAGAAGAAAAAAGAACAAGGGGATGATGAAGGCGATACTGGTATCTCAATTGGAATTCGTGGGCCGGTGTCTGTGCAGTGCGCCTTTAGCGTCGAGCCTGTGGCTTCACGAGTCACAAGCACCCAGATCACAAAGAGTGTGAGCGGTGAGGGAGACGGCTCGAAACGCAGCTCGGATACGATGGGCATGAAACACCGGGTCGACAACGGTGTGTATGTCTTTTTTGGAAGCATGAATCCCCAATTGGCGGAGAAGACTGGGTTCAGCGACTCCGATGCTGACTTAATTAAGACGGTATTACCTAAACTATTCGAGAATGATGCCTCTTCAGCCAGGCCAGAAGGAAGCATGGAAGTGCTGAAAGTGATCTGGTGGCAGCACAATAGCAAAGCCGGGCAGTATTCCTCTGCCAAAGTACATCGTTCACTGACTGTGAAGCCTGACGGCAATCTTGATATTACTCCACTGAGTGGGCTTTCACCGGAAGTTATTGATGGTTTCTAAATTCCATGATCCCTGCAAATAATGGAAGACAAAACTGACGACCCCATCATGATCTCCGCGCTGGAGCATTGGAGCTACTGTCCGCGCCAGTGTGCATTGATTCATGTCGAGCAGACGTTCGATGAGAATCTCTACACCATGCGCGGGCAGGCCATTCACAAACGTGTAGATGAACCGGAGTCTGAAATCATAGATGGGGTTCGTGTGGAACGGGCGGTGCCCCTTTGGTCAAGGTGGCTGGGCTTGATCGGCAAGGCTGATGTGGTGGAGTTCCACGGAGAGACGCCCTATCCCGTGGAATATAAGCACGGGCCGCGTCGCGAAAAAGAACATGACGACCTTCAAGTCTGTGCTCAGGCGATGTGTCTGGAGGAGATGACGGGCAAGGAGGTGCCTTGCGGAGCGATTTACCATCACAGTTCACGAAGGCGCCGAGAGGTGGTGTTTACACCGGAACTGCGTCGGCATGTCGAAGAGGCAATTGCCGGAGTTCGGCTGATGCGGGAGAGCGGCAGACTGCCTCCACCGGTGAATGATCGTCGATGTGATCGCTGTTCCTTAAAAGAGTCTTGCATGCCGTCTGTTATTGGTGAGCAAGAGCGAGCCCGAGTCCTCGTTCGCGGATTGTTTGTGGCCAAGGAAGACTGAAGGCCGTCATGCAACAATTGATGAACACACTCTACATTACGACCGAGGGCGCCTATGTGCGTGTGGATCATGATACGCTGAAGATCGAGGTTGAGAAAGAGACGAAGCTGCAAGTGCCATTGCACCACATCGGCGGGGTGGTGTGTTTTGGGGATGTCATGATCAGTCCAGCGGCAATGGGACGTTGTGCAGAGGATGGGCGGTTTGTGGTGCTGCTGGATAGGAACGGCCGGTTCAAAGCGCGGGTTGAGGGACCGGTCAGCGGCAATGTGCTCCTCCGATGTGCACAGCATGCTGCGATGAGCAATGCTGGGCAGACGCTTGCGATCGCACGGAACATTATCGCCGGCAAGATCCAGAATACGCGACAGGTGGTGTTGCGGGGAGCGAGGGAGGCAGATGACAAGGCCGATGCCGTATCATTGAAAACGACCGCCGAGACGCTTGGCAATGCTGTGGGTCGGCTGCCTTTGTGTGAGGACCTGGATGTTCTCCGAGGCATTGAGGGCGAATCGGCCCGTGCGTATTTCGGCACGTTCGATCGCATGGTGAAGGAGGATCGTCCCACGTTTACGTTAGACGGCCGAAACCGTCGCCCGCCGCGTGATCCGGTGAATGCGCTGCTGTCGTTTCTGTACGCGCTGCTGATGAATGATTGTGTGGCCGCGGTGGAGGGGGTGGGGCTCGATCCACAGATGGGGTTTCTCCACGCCCTTCGTCCTGGGCGTGCGGCATTAGCATTGGATCTGATGGAAGAATTGCGCAGTGTGCTGGCTGATCGGCTTGTCCTTACGTTGATCAACCGGCGTCAGGTTGCGGCCAAACATTTCCAATTTCGGCCAGGTGGCGCCGTTCATCTGGAAGATGAGGGGAGGAAGGACGTGATCGTTGCGTACCAGAAGCGCAAGCAAGAGGAAATCACGCATCCGGTACTGGACCAGAAGATGCCGTTGGGACTTGTGCCGCACATCCAAGCTCGCTTGCTGGCGCGTGTGCTGCGTGGGGATCTGGAGGCCTATCCTCCGTATCTGCACCGGTAGGGAAGACGGATGAATATTCTGATCACCTATGATGTCTCGACGGAGACGGCGGCTGGCCGCAAGCGGCTTCGCAAGGTCGCGTTGGCGTGCCTGGACTTTGGACAACGGGTACAGAAGTCCGTCTTTGAATGTTCGGTCACGGAGATGCAGTACGAGGAGGTGATGCGGCGATTACTCGGCATCATTGAAGAAAAAGAAGACAGCCTGCGGGTATACCGCTTGATCGAGCCGAAGGAGAAATATGTGCAGGTCTATGGGGTAAATACGGCTGTCGATTTTGAGGAACCATTAGTATTGTAAGCGCGGACCGGGAGTGCTGAGGAAAATCAGGCAGGATCGCGATGACTCTAACCGATTGTCCAAACAAGAGATTCGGTGAATGTGAAGGACAAGTAGTCTTGAAGTACACGAGCTTTCTGGTAGGTTCGCGCAGGAAACGCCCTAACTCAGCGATAGTAAAAGTTTTTGGAGTAGTACAGTAGCGCCCGCTCGAAAGGGCGGGTGAGGATTGAAACGGTGACCGACGATCCCCGCCATGACGTCCAGGCTGTAGCGCCCGCTCGAAAGGGCGGGTGAGGATTGAAACTCCCCCTCGTCGAGCACCAGCACGACGCACGCGGCGTAGCGCCCGCTCGAAAGGGCGGGTGAGGATTGAAACGAATTGGTATGATGCGATTGATGATCAGCACAGCGTAGCGCCCGCTCGAAAGGGCGGGTGAGGATTGAAACTTGCCGCACCGATCGACGGGATGAATCTTGCCCTGTAGCGCCCGCTCGAAAGGGCGGGTGAGGATTGAAACTCAAACTCGATCACCCACACCCAGTCGTTCCGGGTAGCGCCCGCTCGAAAGGGCGGGTGAGGATTGAAACTGGAAATTGCTGGCGCATCGAGCGGGGCTGCGTCGTAGCGCCCGCTCGAAAGGGCGGGTGAGGATTGAAACGACATGCGGCACACAACGACAACAGCCCGCGCGTGGTAGCGCCCGCTCGAAAGGGCGGGTGAGGATTGAAACGGAAGTGGGTGCTGAATTCGGTGCGGTTCCGTCGTAGCGCCCGCTCGAAAGGGCGGGTGAGGATTGAAACTGGAGCATGCGCTGGGGCTGGATCGCTGCCGGGTGTAGCGCCCGCTCGAAAGGGCGGGTGAGGATTGAAACCATGTGACGGACGCGGGCCGAGCGGCGGTGATGGTAGCGCCCGCTCGAAAGGGCGGGTGAGGATTGAAACTCGACCGTCGTGCCGCCATTCAGTGCGTAGCGGGGTAGCGCCCGCTCGAAAGGGCGGGTGAGGATTGAAACACGATCCCGGCGTCCTCATCGTCGAGCACGTAGTCGTAGCGCCCGCTCGAAAGGGCGGGTGAGGATTGAAACCAATCTTGATGCGTCATCCGTGCCCCCATGCACTCAGTAGCGCCCGCTCGAAAGGGCGGGTGAGGATTGAAACCGTGCGGTGCCCCTACCGCGTCGGCGAGATCCGCTACGTAGCGCCCGCTCGAAAGGGCGGGTGAGGATTGAAACTGCTCGCCAGACTAGTGACCCCAGGTCACCAGGGTAGCGCCCGCTCGGGGGACAAGAAAAAGGGGACATTCTTCTTTTTAGTTCATCATATCTGCCGGATTCGGTAGGGTCGTGCCATGCCACGCACGGCTCGGGCCTCAGTCGGGGGGCTCTGCTATCACATCATCAATCGGGGCAATGCCCGGGCTGAGGTCTTTCGGAAGGAAGAAAAAGGGAACAAGAAAAAGGGGACATTCTTCTTTTTAGTTCATCATATCTGTCGGATGCCGTAGGGTTGTGCCATGCCACGTACCGCTCGGGCCTCAGTCTGGGGGCTCTGCTATCACATCATCAATCGGGGCA
>JAOUPN010000496.1 GCA_029879905.1 Nitrospira sp.
CCGATTCGTTCTCGGCCAAGACCACACTGTCCCAATTGGTGCCACATAGTCCGCCTCGTCAGCTTCGTTCACCAGCAATAACTCGATGTCCGCTTCCGGAGAACCTTCTAGAAACATATGAGTGGCATCCGGCACGAGAAACGCCACCGCGCGGAAGAACTCCTCCGCCGTCCTGACTCCTGATATCCTCCAGCATGCTGCTTCTTCAAGGATCTCTTCCATAGTCACGGCATTATGCATCTCGTGCCCACCTGACCAATAATCCCCCTACACATTCCCCGCACAGCATAGCCCGGCTCACTAAGCAGTCCTAGCAAAATCTACTCTACGAAACACACCAATGCGTGTCTGATTTTCCACTCGGCCAGTACTTTGGCTGTCTATGCCATGTCGCCTTCAACTGAAAACATGCATATAGATCCTGGATGTACGGACACAGGAGTCAATGGTGGATCCTGTTCTTGATGGTATATCGGATGATGAGAGTCATGAGCGGTGTTTTAGATGCCTCCAAAAGGAGGCTGGATTTTCGAGGATTCGTTTTGTGATTTGATAGTGACTGGTTTCCTGTAGGGTAATGACTCGAATTGAGTCATCATCGAGTGAGAGGATTTCAGCATCGGGATATGTGAGAAGAATCGGTGAGTGTGTTGCAATTATAAACTGGACATCATGAGTTGCTTCGAGTTCGGCAATTTGTGCGAGAAGCGTAAGTTGACGCTGAGGTGAAAGAGCAGACTCAGGTTCGTCCAGCAGAAAAAGACCAGAGTGAAGGCGGTTTTGAATGAGAGCAAGGAATGCTTCGCCGTGAGAACGCTCGTGCAAAGATTTGCCTCCGTAATACTGGTAAGGATCGCCCAGAAAGTCCGGGTCACGCCGGCGTTGTTCGAGCAGCGACGCAAAATGAGCATGGAACTCAGCACGAAAGAAGTAGCCGTCAGGCGGTCTGCGTTTAAAGGATGGACGAAGGGCCGGTGCCAGCACGCTACGGGATTCTGGCCCATGATTGGCATTGAGGTCGGCGGCGGCACCACCAGACACCGGAAGCCTGCAGAGATCGGCAATGGCTTCGATGAGCGTGGATTTTCCCGATCCATTTTCACCGACGAGAAAGGTGATTGGCTTCGTCAATTGAAGGTTGAGATTCGCGAGCGCCGGGATAGTAAATGGGAAGCGGCTTGCATCCTGCACTCGCTCATGGAGCAATGTCACGCGGTTAAGATAGGGAGCGGCCATGACAAGTATGTAAGGGATTCTCTCCTACAAGAAACCATCTTTGACATCTCAGCAAGATCACTCGTGTTTTAACGGTTTCACGGGTACCTCTAGATCGCGCGGAGGGACAGATCGTGCTCTGTGCGTTCAGAGATGCATCACACGACCGCTGCGATTTACACATCCCGGAACACACTACCTTGCTTCGGTCCTCCTGTTTGCCTCAACCCAATAGTCCGCTGCTGTCATTCCAGAGGAGCGATCTTTTGAAGCATCTCCTGCGCCTGTGCCTTTTCCCAGTTAGCCAAAAGCTCCTTCTGGTGAAGCGTTGCCCACTCAATCACAAATCCGACAACCCGAGGCGGCAACCGCCCAGAAAATATGGCCAAACTCCGAATATCAATAAGCGCAATATCAGAACCGTATTCCGCATGAAAGTGAGGAGGGTTATGGTCGTCGAAAAACATCTTGATGACGACACCGAAAAAACGGCTGATCTCAGGCATGGGTATGCTGATTGCGTAGGGGGGGGAACATGTCTTCCGGCTTCTTGCCTGTCACCTTCAAATAGAGCGCATCGGGGCAGAGATCAATCTGGTCGGCCCAGACCAGTTCGCCGGATGAACCAATATGAACCTGCTCGAACACGAGTGGATCACGCCAAAGGGCGAATACACCTTTACCGACGGACTCAGAGAGATCTACAGTCCCAGATATCCCGTCGTCAAATTCCAGCTCCAGACGATATGCCGACAAAACATTAACCTTTGAAATCCGTCTCATGGCTCAATTCCCCTACGTTCTGGATAGTACCACTAACGATGCTGTTCGGAAAGAGCTCCTTGCGACAATGGCTAATTATAGTGTGATACCGTCCAGCAAATGAGTGGTGAATACGTGCGGGATGCATGCGGTCAAACTGATGTCTTACGCAAACAGCTTCTGCTCGTGCAGAGGCACTTCGACGGGAAGAAATCCGAGGCACATTTATTTTTCCGGAGTCTCGGGGAACCGATAGTTCGCGCCGCCGGCTTCATGTACGGCGTTCAGGGCGCTCTGGGCTTTCTGCATCAATTCGTCGGCCTGCTGGCCGTCGAGCGGATAGAGCGCCAGACCGATGCTGGACGTGAGGGTAACGGTCTCTCCTTTGACGGCGAAGGGCTGTGCCATCGAATCCACGATACGCTTGGCGATGATCTCCATATCGGACCGGCAATTGATGCCCTCAAGCAAACAGGTAAATTCGTCACCTTCAAGGCGTGCCACGGTGTCGACTTCTCTGGTGCATTTCTTGAGCCGCTCAGCCGTCTCCTTGAGCACCTCAT
>JAOUPN010000497.1 GCA_029879905.1 Nitrospira sp.
GGCTTGGGGACTGATCTCAAAGCGCATTCGGCCTTCTTCAACGAACAGATTGATGATGCCGCCTTGAGAGAGGAACCGATCGGATTCTCCGACGGTCAAAATGGGCAATGTCATGGTGGAATGTTTCAGCCTCTTGGCGACAGGTCCAGCTGAGGCATCAATAAAGAGGAGATGGCAGCCTTGTACATCCGACACGGAGTCCGGCGTACGTGCCCTGACTATTCGGTCATGTATCAGTTTATCTTTGACGAATCGGTTGGTGGCCTCAGCCATGCGTTGATCACCGATCACACAGATCATAAAGGGGTCGGATTCGGCAGGCAGCGCATCAGTCGGCCACTCGACGAATTTGGCGAAGTTATACAGAAAGGCGGCTTTGAGCATCGATTCGGCGGACGACTGGGCCCAAACTGACGATGACAGCCAGAGGATACACAGTATGGCGTATCCCATCCCGCAGAGTAATCGCCGCGCGGCTTGGCACACCAGACGGACGGATCGGGACGTATCATAATGCCTGGACGGCCTCGCTCGGCTCAATGTGGAGCGGCTGCTTAGTAGCGCCATGTCAGCCGTACCAGTCCTGCTCGTTGCACATCGGTATGTTGGGTCCCGCCACTGGTTGCCCGAAACTCTGGATGAGCCTTATCCAAGAGATTCTGCCCGATTGCGTCGATCGACAACGATTTTGAGAGATGCCAGCCAAGCCGGACGTCCAACGTATGGTACCCCGGGACATTCAACGCGGTCAGCCGTTCGACATAGCGATACCAGGTGTCGAATTCCCACTGCTCCCAGGTAAAACGGGATTGAAGCGACAGTTGGTGATTCGGGCTCGTTCCTTCCCGATTTCTAAGGGATGACCCAAAGATGTGGGTATGTTGATAAGTGTAGGCCGGTCGCAGGGTCCACCATGTGATCGGCTGCCATTCAGCCGCTACCTCAACACCTACCGTATGGCCCTCTAGATTGTTGGTGTGCTGTGAGGTCAAGGGTGAGATAGATTGGGAGTGGAGGAGTCGATCGTAGCTATTGAAAAAGGTGGCAAGGTCAACTGAGAGCTGCTTGGCGAGCTGTCCCCGGTACCCCAGTTCATAGGCGATCACACGTTCCGAGACCAGTCGTGAATTGTTGGTGACGGAAACTGGCCCGAACGGAGTTCCAACAACATTTAGGGATGCCTCCTCGCGAAAGCGATCCGGTGTCCTGACGGCGTGGGAGACGGAGAGCCAGAGTGAATGGTCGTCGGTTGCTCTCCAGAGGAGCCGCCCGCTGGGCTGGACTTCAAATCCCGTATAGACATTGTGGATAAACTTGGAGCCCAGTGTGAGAAACACTCGATTGGGAAGTAGGCTGATCTCATCCTGGATAAATGCACTGTAGAGCGGAATCTTACGAGACGGCCTGGCCATGGTGATGGCATCGCTGGTCCGGAACTGATCGGTCATCAACCGGTATCCCAGACCCCAGGTGATCTTGTTCCCGTAGGGGAGGGGGAGGTGATGTTGAAAATCGACGTCGTAGGTGCGGATACGTTCGCCGATGGCACGGGAGTCTCGGCGATACTGGTCGTAGTAGAAACGAAGTTGCGCAGTGGAGCCGTGGCTGAACTCATGGCTCCAGTTGGCCAGCACGCTATGATTGGAAAGGTGATTATCTTCATCCAGGGTCCGTGTTCCGAATGGAACTCCTAATTGAGGCAGTGTCACGCGATCGCCGGCTCTCCCATCCAAGTAGTTGCCATGAATGGTGAGGGTGTCGGAAGGGCTGATCTGCCAGTCGGCTCGCATGCCGAGGCGCCCGGTTCCCCAGTCGTCATGGGCGCCTCCTGTGGCGACGCTGGTGTCACGGTTGAATCCCTTGCCGAAGATGCGGAAGTGGAAATCCTCGCCGATTTTCCCCCCGTATCGAACTGTGCCGATGGCTTCCTCTGAACCGACGGCAAGGCTGGCCAGTGCGCCTTGGGTATCCCGTGATTTCTTCGTAATAATATTGATGACACCATTGACGGCATTGGCGCCCCAGAGTGAGCCTCCAGGACCCCGAATGACCTCTATTCGGTCGATATCCTCCAGCGCATAATCTTGCAGTTCCCAGTAGGTACCGGCAAAGAACGGTGTGTAGATGGTGCGCCCATCGATCATGACCAGGAGCTTGGCGCTATATCGGTCATTGAATCCCCGGGCGGTGAGGGCCCATTTATTGGCATCGATTCGTGCGACGTTGATGCCGGGCGCCATGCGGAGGGCTTCCGGGATGCTGGTTGCGCCTGAACGCCGGATGTCTTCCTGGTTGATCACGAACACCGCCGCTGCAGATTCGGAAAGGGGGCGAGGTGTTTTCGCCAGCGAGACGATTTCTACCTTCATCAACTCGTCAATGCTCATCTCGGAAAGATCGGCAATTGTCGAGGTGTCATCCTGGACTGGTTCTTCCTGAAAACCGGCTTCAGCAAGGAAGGTGTTGCCCCATGGGGTGAGGAGCATGGCTCCAAACGCCATGGAAACGGCCAGCTTCCTGATGGATGCAGGGCGAA
>JAOUPN010000498.1 GCA_029879905.1 Nitrospira sp.
GTGAAGGAGTAACGCATTGCACACCGTCGCGAACGGGATTCCTAGTTCGTCGGCTACGGTCCCGCCGGGGAACGAGGCCTGATCGACCAGCAGCGCCGTGATACCTGCCGCACGAGCCGCAGTCGGCCCAACCTTCAGGATGGCTTCGGCTGCGCGTGCACCCATGGCAAATGTCTGTTTCAGCGCCGCTTGTCCCTGGAGCGAGCCGAGCCGCTGAAGTCCTGCTCGATATTGGTCGGGTGGGAAGACAGATCCACCCAAAAGGACGATCTGGAATCCGGCTGTCTTGACGGATGCGGAAGGATCACCCAATAAGAAAAAAGTTACTCGATGCCCTCTGGTACGAAGGGCGTCTGCCAGCGCAATCATCGGGTTCAGGTGTCCAGATGTGTTAGGGCACATGATGCCGATGTGACTCATGGGGTGTTCCGTTCGGCTAGGGGACAGTTCGTGGTCAAACTTTCATGGTGAGCTATGACCATACTACTTCGCAGGCCAAAGAAGATCATAGCATATGTCTGTTCAGCTTGGTGAAGGCAAAAGGCAGGCATGGAACAGGATGTGACTTCATGGATGAAGAGTCAGAAGAGGAACTGGAAGGCGTAAAGACTGAGATGCGTCGGGTACACTTCCAGAAAGCTCTTTTGTCGGACTTCAGGCGCAATGGGTGGAATGCACGGAACTAGGCGTGAGTTCAATTTCTCGAGTCTTAGTTCTATCAGTCACAGATAGTCAAGATAGCAAAGCCAGACCCCATTAAACCCTGCTGCGGTTTCCTTGTGCTGTGGAGCACGGAAACCTACGCAGCTCACTGGGTAGCAAATTTACGAGGAGCGTTGGCTGTTATCAAGTGATGGCTATCCCCCTCACCCCAGCCCTCTTCCCCGAAAACCGGGGGCGAGGGGGAATAGGTGGTTGAGATGTGTGCATGGAAAGTCAGGAAGAAGCTATTTCGCCTTCTTCCGTCGGCGAGCGTGTGTTGCTGGGCCTGGTGTTTTTGAGATGAGCGGGAATTTCTCAGGGTGTCTGATAGATTCGGTTGCCAGGTCCACATCGAGATCGGGCCAATATAGGTGGTTGGGGTTGGGCCATTCCACATTCGTAATTTCCGACACCGAGGCATCTTGAAACCACGGGAACTCCTTGAACGGCACAAAGAGCTCTTCGTCGGCCACCAGGAGCCAGAATCCATGCTTGGAGATATTTGTGACCTCAGCTCCCGAAGTGTTTTTGCCAAGCGCTGCGGATTTCATTCTCATGCTCCTCGATGAGGGCTTGTGCCAACCGAACTTGCCTGATGGTCATGCCAGAATTCTGTGCCAATTCGATAGTTGGCTCGATCCAGAACTTAGCCTCGCCACGCTCGCAATACACATGAACGTGCATTCTGGCTTCTTCGCGGGAGAAGAAGTAGAAGCGGAGCCCTCCTGCCTTGAAGATAGTGGGACTCAGAGGCGTCCTTTCTTAATAGTCAGACCATACTGTTGACAGTTTGACAGGATTCTGGTGGAAGTCCAAGGGGGTGGAAGAATCTTGCGCCTGTGAGAAATCAGGGGGAGCGTACAATCCCACAGAACGGCTTGCGTCGAGTGGGACCATGTGAAGACAAGAGTATTGCAACTTCAAAACATCTCAAATGCAAGGTCAGTATTGACAGGGCAAGATGTAACCCTAGCGAGTGCTGCGTCGACGTGCGCGTGTTGCTGGATGTGGGACTTTTGAGACAAGCGGGAAGTTCTCAGGGTGTCTGATGGACTTGGTTGCCGGGATTCAGGAAGGTTAATTAGAACAAAAGCCCACGGTACTACTCATTTATCGGAAGCCGCTGTTCCAGGTTCCCGACCCGCTGGTGGAGTTGCTCGTAAGAGAGCTGAAATAGCGCTCGTGTTTCTCGGGCCTGTCTCTCGACTTCATGACGGACATCGGTCATGCGCTCGCTCTGCAATTGAACGGCTTCTGCCACCAACCGGACCTCGTGTCGGACCCATTCAGTGAGCACACCCATGTGTCGCTGGTGCCGGTGATTTCTTCAGTGAGCACGTTCATGTGTTGCTTGGTAGCAGTGATGTCTGAAGTGAGCACACCCATATGTTGTTTGGTAGCCGTGATTTCTGATCGGAGTTCTGTCCCCAGGGCAGCGATCCCCTCGCGCACGCCTTGTGCCGCTTCCGTGACGATGTGGCGAATCTGAGCCAGGGATTCAACGTCCATGATGTTTCCTTTCCGTCGCGACCTAGTATGGCAGGGTATGAAAAAAGTCCGCCAGCGGCGTGCTCTCATTGATGTGGGACGGAAAACAGTATTCAACCCGCATCTCTTTTTCTGCTAAGTGGAGAGCATATGCTACATCTACTAATCACGCTGCCGACTTGACCGTCACCGACAGACCGGCTTTTGTGCAGAGGCCCACCAGGTAGTCGAGGGAGAGCTTGTCAACTTTGTTGCGCACGATTTCAGAGATGCGCGGTTGCACCACGCCAAGCCGCTTGGCCGCCTGTGCTTGGGTCAGCCCCTCACGGGCTACCCACTGTCGT
>JAOUPN010000499.1 GCA_029879905.1 Nitrospira sp.
TGCGATATTGATGCATTCGGCATAGTCATAGAGTTCTCTGCGGTAAATCGTCAGCCGGGGCGCTTTCGAAAACGGCTTAGGAAGACCACTGTCATCAAAGAGATGTTCCGTATAGTATCGAACTCCCCGTTCAATTGCTGCCGTACAATCGGCATTGCCCGTCAATCGCTCAATTTTAGCCAGCGCCTTCAAGACAAAGCAGGTGTGGAAATGATCGATGAAGCTCCTTGTCCCATCCATCGCGTAGTACCAGGACCCGTCCGGATTTTGCGACTCAATCACAAACCGCATATTCCGTTCAGCCTGCCTGCGGTACTGCTCGTTTGAAAAGTCCATCGCCGCCTTTGTCAACAGAAAAGCCCGATAGGCGCTGGCATTGACAACCCTTCCTGTATCGGGAGTCGTCGAGGGACAGTAGGATGAACTGGACGCACGCGGCGACGTCTCGGTATCGAAATAGTCTTCGGACGCATGTTGCGCAAGCGATTGCATGACCTTCCACCACCGCTCATCTTTATCGATCTCATAGACCTGCGCAAACGCCTCATAGACATAGGGCTCGGTCGTGATCAAGGGCGTCCCTTCTTTGATGATTCCACCGATGCCTCCCCAATCGAACGGATATCCCCATGCATACTGAGTCTGGTTTGGACAGCGGGTTTCCTCTAACACTTGCAGAAAATGAACGGCCCGTTCGTAGAACTTCTTGTCTCCAAGCCCCTCAGACAGCGCAGCAAACCCCATCGCATAATGGGCGTCGGCGATTGGAAATCGCTGGGGCTTCCAGAACAGCCGCCGGGCGGACGGCACGAATGCTTCGCAGAAAATGATCGGGGCGACGGCCAACGTGCCCAGCCACGGCTGCTTGTAATACAGCATTTTGGCGTTCAGACCCACCGGGCTCGCATAAAAGGTCTGGAAGTCATAAGACTCTTCCCCGTATTGGTTAAGCCATAAGACAAATCTAGACACCACTTTTAGAAGCGATTTAATTAGATCTTCTTTCATACGCTACAAATAGATGATGGATAATGCATTGACAACTGACGAGACGATTGGGATGAAAGGGGGGACCAGCCTCAAATAATCACTCTGTGGAGAAGTTATCTCGTCACTTCGCGGCATAAATCATGCGGTGCCATCCCCATAGATTACCTATCGTTCGCGCCACCATCAGCGGAATTATTTTTCCGATGAGCGACCAGTGCTCAGTATTAAATTCCCATACCTCTTGCCTCACGTCACGGAACCTTCGGAAGAGTTCATATGCTTCATATTTATCGTACACCTTGGCGAGTGGGCAATATGGACCGTCTGTGTTCATACTGATCCACTGTTCTTTCGTAGGATTAGGATTCTTCAACATAAGATCCCGATGGCCTTTCAATTTCCACTCATCAAACCCTGTCAGTTTTGACAGCAAGTTCGGCATAAACTGGGGGTAGAGTAACAGACGGAACACTCTCCTCAAGAACATGATTTCCAGATAGTAGTTGATCGAGGATCTGTTGTAGAGCATGACCGTTACGGTACCACCGGGGCGAAGCACACGATACATTTCATCAACGATAGCCTCGGTCTTTGGTGAATGGTGTATCACGCCAAAGCTATAGATATGATCAAAACTGTCGCTTTCAAACGGTAGCCCTGCTTCGGCATTGACCACTTTGAACGTACCTTTCACATTGAAAAGCTCAAACCGTTCTCTCGCAAGCGCAACCGAATTCTCCGTAAGATCAATCCCAACATAGTGTGCCCCCCGCTTGGCAAATTCAAATCCATCGGTACCAATACCGCACCCAATCTCCAATACATCCTTCCCGGCATACTTTTCAAATTGTGCTGTCGTCGGAATATGCCAATCCCTGCCGTTATATCGCTTGGCAGTGATTTCCTCGAAATATCTTCGACGGTCCGCTTCATACGACATATCACTATTACAAGGATTTGCGTTCCAGAACTGCCTTACTTCTTCAACTTTCACACTCATAACAGTCACCTATTTACACTATTGGTTAACCAGGCCACCGAAGATGACAGAGCTCCTTTAATACACGCCTCAAGCGTCCTAATTGTTCCTCTCGATTAAACCGGAGAAGTTCATGAGGAATAGGACGCTCCACTTGAGTCAGCGCCGCCCATGAATACCCCCCAAACAATAATAACCCCCTTAACATATACGGACGCCTCGTCATCTGATAACAGATTCTAAACAGCTCCCATATTGGATGATTTCCCAGTAGGTAGTCCTTCCTACCGTACTTCACCATTGAACGCCATCTTGAAGAAACTGCCGTTCCCATTTCACGATGATGGAAAAATCTCTTCTCTACAAACGATTTCGTTTCCCACCCCTTCATTCTAGCAGTCCTGACCGCGATCCAATCTATGCCTCCTTCCTTACTTGGAGCATATCCACCTATATCTTCCAAACATTCACGGCGAAACAGTTGGCATGCGCCAAAAACATCGGTCACGTTAAAAAGTGCATCTTCGGCTGCGTCATAATTCTCCTCCCTCATCGGAACCCCC
>JAOUPN010000116.1 GCA_029879905.1 Nitrospira sp.
CGCTTGTCATCCGGACACGATGACCTCCGAAACACAAGGGAATCGAGAGGCGACCCGTCATCGGAGTGATAGGGCTATTCGTGTGCAAGACCTCAGCAAGTGTTACCAGATCTACGAAAATGCACGGGATCGTTTGAAGCAGTCCATCTATCCGCGTGTGCAGCGGCTGGTCGGGAAACACCCCGGACACTATTATCGTGAATTCTGGGCATTGAGAAACGTGTCGCTCGATATCAAGAAGGGGGAGACCGTCGGCATCATCGGCCGCAACGGGAGCGGCAAGTCAACGCTTCTGCAACTCATCTGCGGCATACTCGCACCGACCAGCGGAAGCGTGGAGACAGATGGTCGTATTGCGGCGCTCCTGGAGTTGGGATCCGGATTCAACCCTGAATTCACCGGTCGTGAAAATGTGTATTTGAACGGGGCGATACTGGGATTGGACGGAAACGAAGTGAATGCGCGGTTTCACGATATCGAGGCATTTGCGGACATCGGTGATTTCATCGACCAGCCGATCAAGAAGTATTCCAGCGGGATGCAGGTGCGACTGGCATTTTCGGTCGCTATCAATGTGGATCCGCAGATTTTAGTGGTCGATGAAGCGTTGTCGGTAGGGGACGAGTTGTTTCGCCGCAAGTGTTTTTCTCATATTGAAGTGGCCAAGCAAAGGGGGACCACGATTTTGTTTGTGTCGCACTCCGGGGCACAGATTGTGGAGTTGTGCGACCGGGCATTGCTGGTGGATGCCGGTGAAGTCCTGATCTCCGGTCTCCCTAAGGATGTCGTCGGGAAATATCAAAAGCTGCTCTATGCGCCTGCGGAACAGCAGGGGGAAATTCGCGCAGCCATTGTCGCGTCGGCCGGTTCGCCGTTCAGCCAACACCAAGAGTCTCTCGACGACGTGTCGGTAAAGGTGAAAGAGGCTGACGTTCAAGAATTATATGACCCGCGGCTGAAGCCGCAGAGCACCATCGCCTATGAGTCAAAAGGTGCGCTCATCGAACAGGTGAGAATTCTCACGTCGGACGGCAAACAGGTCAATGGTTTGCGGCGCGGGCGGTCGTATCGATATTGTTATCGAGTCAGTTTTGATCGAAGCGCAGCCAACGTGGTGTTCGGTATGCTGATCAAGACCATATCCGGCACTGAATTGGGCGGGTCATCTTCTGCTTCGGCGAGTCAGGGCGCGGTGCCGTATATATCGGCGGGTACGATCGTCGAGGTGGAATGCCGTTTTCATTGCAACCTCAATCCCGGCGTGTATTTTCTCAATGCCGGGGTGGTCGGAGCGATGGGAGGAGGGAGAGAAACCTATCTGCATCGTGTGTTGGATGCCTGCATGTTCCGGGTGCTGCCGGAATCCAAGGGCGCCGGTGTCGGGAGCGTCGATTTCGGCTGTCATTATGAGTTGACGATATTGGAGGCGGCCAAGTCCGCGTGACGATGGAGAAGCGTATCGTCGTCGTACTGGGGATGCATCGTAGCGGAACCAGTGCCATTACTCGAGGGTTGCAAGTCCTCGATGTGAACTTGGGTGAAGAATTAAGCCCTGCCGTCGTGAATGATAACGACAAAGGCTATTTTGAGGACATCGATATTAAGAACTTTAACGTTGAGCTCCTCACTGCCGTTCATGGTGAGTGGGATCGGTTTCCGGCCGTTCCGGCTTCTGTGTTGCCTGAAGACCAATTGGAGCCGTATAAAGCTCGTGCGATTCAACTGATCTGTTCAAAGGTCGGTGAACGTCCGTTCGGACTGAAAGATCCAAGAATCTCCATCTTGTTACCTTTTTGGCAATCCGTGTTTGAACAAGCAGGTGTGGGCGTGTCCTACGTGATTGCCGTACGCAATCCGATGAACGTCGTACGATCGCTGAAGCGACGTAATGGTTTTGAGCCTGAGAAAAGCTATTTTCTCTGGCTCGGACATATGTTGCCTGCAGTGCTTCAGACGCGCGGGTGTCGAAGAATTGCGGTGAGCTATGATTCGATGATTTCAGATCCAGAAGTTCAGCTGAGTCGGATTGCTCGGGCGTTAGACTTACCCTTTGATGCACAGTCGCCCGCCGTGCGTAGCTATGCCGGAGAGTTTCTTGACGCCACGCTCCGCCATGCAGAGTGTGATCTGCATGATCTGCGCGGTGATGCTGCCGCACCCGCCGACGTGATCACAGCGTATGAGATGTTACTTCGCCTTTCTCGCGATGAAGCTGATGCCGGTGCGCCGGAGGTAGAGGACGTATTTGAACAGTTGAATCGTCGCGTAAAAGAGTACGGCCAGGCGTTTACGTATATCTCCTGTTGCGAGGAGAAGATCGCCGAGCGGGATAGGCAGATTGCCGAGCGAGATAGACAGATTGCCGAGCGAATGTGGCAGATCGCCGAACGAGATGCCGCCATCAACGCCATCTATGCCTCGCGTTCGTGGAGAGTGACACGCCCGTTGCGTTTCCTGACAAAATGCCTCCACAAGGACCAGTGAGTCTTGTCATGAGAATGGTGTATGGGGTACGTGTCGGCGAATACGCGGTAGGGAAGTCGGCCCCCAGCCATTGATTGAAGAGAAGGGAAGCATCGATGCCTCTCAAACCGATCCGTCACGTGCCATCGACTCCGCTCGTAGGAACTTTGGTTTCGAACAACGTGGTCTGGCATCAATCGACCGTGACCCGTGCACATCGCGAAGCACAAAACGGACACCGCGGTACGATCATTTGGTTTACCGGATTGTCGGGATCCGGGAAATCCACATTGGCGCATGCGGTGGAAGATTGCCTGCATCAGCGCGGGTGCCGGTCTTTCGTCCTGGACGGTGACAATGTCCGTCACGGACTCTGCGGCGACTTGGGGTTTTCGGTTCACGATCGGCAGGAAAATATTCGGCGCATCGGTGAAATGGCAAAACTGTTCATGGAAGCCGGGATGATTGTGTTGACGGCTTTCATCTCTCCCTATCAGGCGGACCGGAGGCGCGTGCGAGAAATGGTGAAGGGCGGAGACTTCCTGGAAATTTATTGCAACGCAGGGATTGAAGTCTGCGAATCACGTGACGTCAAGGGAATGTATAAGAAGGCCCGTGCCGGGAAGATTGCGGAATTCACGGGGATTTCATCGCCCTATGAGGTTCCTCAGCAGCCGGAGCTTATCGTAGAGACTGGTCGTGAAGAACTCGAGGTTTGCGTGCGGCAGGTTATGGCTGAGTTAGAACGACGCGGGGTCATTGAGAAAGCTGCCTAGTAGAGGAGGGTAGTGACTGTGGCGAAGAAGGCACTAATTACAGGGATTACCGGACAGGATGGGTCGTATTTGGCGGAATTGCTAATCGGTAAAGGCTATGAGGTACATGGCATTATTCGGCGATCGAGTTCGTTCAACACGGCTAGGATCGATGCCCTGTACCAGGATCCACATGTTCCGGATGTGCGGTTACGGCTGATCTATGGGGATTTGAACGATGCCAGTTCGCTCAATAAGATTTTACGGACGATTCAGCCTGACGAAATCTACAACCTCGGTGCGCAGAGTCATGTGCGAGTCAGTTTTGACGTGCCGGAATATACGGCGGAAGTGACCGGGGTGGGCACTGTCCGCCTGTTGGAGGCGATTCGCGAATCCGGCATCAGACCGAAATTTTATCAGGCCTCGTCGAGCGAGATGTTCGGCAAGGTGTTGGAGGTCCCTCAGCGTGAGACGACGCCGTTCTACCCAAGAAGTCCCTATGGTGCTGCCAAAGTCTATGCCCATTGGATTACCGTCAATTATCGCGAAGCCTATGATCTGTTTGCCTGTAGCGGCATTCTCTTCAATCATGAATCGCCTCGCCGCGGAGAAACCTTTGTGACGAGGAAAATCACCAAAGCAGCAGCTCGTATCAAATTGGGAATGCAGCGGGAACTGTACCTCGGGAATTTGGATGCCAAGCGCGACTGGGGATTTGCGGGCGATTATGTGGAAGCGATGTGGCTGATGTTGCAGCAAGATCAACCGGATGACTATGTGATCGCCACGGGAGAAACCCATACGGTGAGAGAGTTTTTGGATGTGACATTTACCCACCTGGGGTTGGATTGGAAGGAATATGTCAAGATCGATCCCAAGTATTATCGTCCTACGGAGGTCGATCTTCTGATCGGTGATGCGAGTAAAGCCAAGACCAAGCTCCAGTGGGAACCAAAGGTTCGGTTCAAAGAGCTGGCGGTGATGATGGTCGAGGCCGATCTCGATATGGAACGAGAACGGTTGGAAGGCACGAAAGTCTATCCCAAGTCCGAGCAAGGGTAGCTGATGGAGAAAGACGCGCGAATCTACGTGGCTGGTCATCGCGGCATGGTGGGTTCCGCCATACTGCGTATCTTGGAGTCTCGTGGGCATACCAATCTGCTGACGAGAACAAGCGGCGAGCTGGATTTACGGGACGGCCGACTTGTCGAAGAATGGTTTGCGGAGGCAAGGCCGGACTATGTCATCGTGGCGGCAGCTAAAGTCGGCGGTATCTTGGCGAACAATACGCGTCCTGCTGAATTCATCTATGACAATCTGGCTATTCAGACGAACCTCATCCATCAGGCCTATCGCCATCGAGTTAAGAAATTGCTGCTGTTGGGATCGTCCTGTATCTATCCGAGGGATTGTCCTCAGCCGATCAAGGAAGAATATTTGCTGACCGGTCCGCTTGAAAAGACGAATGAATGGTATGCCGTGGCCAAGATTGCCGGCATTAAAATGTGTCAGGCCTATCGGCGGCAATATGGTTGCGACTTTATCGCCGCCATGCCGACGAATCTCTATGGGCCGAACGATAACTTCGACTTGCAGAGTGCACATGTGCTGCCGGCGCTCATTCGCCGCTTTCATGAAGCGAAACATACCGGTGTGGCGCCGATTCTTTGGGGAACCGGAAGCCCACGACGAGAGTTCTTGCACGTGGACGATTGTGCGGAAGCCTGCCTGTTATTGATGGAACGGTATTCGGGAGAAGAGTTCGTGAACGTCGGGGCAGGGAAGGACATTCCGATTGCTGATTTGGCAACCCTTGTGGCGGAAGTTGTCGAGTATCGTGGCGCAATCAATTGGGATCGCACCAAGCCGGACGGCACGCCGCGAAAAATCATGGACAGTTCGAACATGCGACAGCTTGGTTGGCAGCCGCAGATCTCTCTGAAACAGGGGTTACAACAGACCTACGAGTGGTATCAGTCACAGCAAGCCAATGCCTCAGCTATCCATCAATCAGCATAATTAGCCGCACGCTACAGTCATGTTCTTATGGTATCTGCCCCGTCGTCTCAAACGGGTGTGGTACTGCCCGGAACAAGGAAGCTCCGTAGAATGATACTTGTCACAGGAGGCGCAGGATTTATCGGATCGAATTTTGTGCTCGACTGGTTGGGTCATGTGGGAGAACCTGTCGTGAATCTCGACAAGTTGACCTATGCGGGCAATCCGGACAATCTGGTGGCGCTGAAGAGTGATGAACGGTATCGGTTTGTCCATGGTGATATCGGAGATGCCGGGTTGGTGGCAAGCCTGCTCAAGGACTCTCAACCCCGTGCCATCGTGAACTTTGCTGCGGAGAGCCATGTGGACCGGTCTATTCATGGACCGGATGATTTTATTCAGACGAACATCGTCGGCACCTTCCACCTATTGGAAACCGTGCGGGCCTACTGGACAGAGTTGGACGGATCGGCAAAAGCCGCGTTCCGATTCCTCCATGTATCCACGGATGAAGTCTATGGTTCTCTGGAACCGGGTGACTCGGCTTTTCAGGAGACAAACGCCTATAGACCAAACAGCCCCTATTCAGCCAGTAAGGCGTCCAGCGATCACTTGATCCGTGCCTACCACCATACCTTTGGACTACCGGTCCTGACGACCAATTGTTCCAATAACTATGGGCCCTATCAATTTCCGGAAAAGCTGATCCCGCTCGTCATTCACAATGCGTTGGCAGGCAAGTCGTTGCCGATTTACGGGGACGGCCGGCAGATTCGTGACTGGCTCTATGTCAAAGACCACTGCGCCGCCGTGTGTCGAGTGTTGGAGGCCGGCAGGCTTGGTGAAACCTATAATGTCGGGGGATGGAACGAAAAACCGAACATTGATGTTGTGCACACGATTTGCGACATGCTCGACGAACTCGCTCCACCTTCCACGCGCGGTTTGTCACCGGCCACATACCGTTCCCTCATCACGTTTGTCAAAGACCGGCCCGGCCACGATCGGCGTTATGCCATTGATGCGACCAAGATCGAACGGGAGCTTGGGTGGAAACCGGTTGAAACGTTCGAGACCGGGATTCGGAAAACCGTTCAATGGTATTTGGATCATCAGCCCTGGGTACGGAACGTGACGTCAGGCTCCTACCGTCAGTGGGTGGAGACACAGTACCGCGCATGAAAATCGCCTTGTTTGGAAAGGACGGCCAGGTCGGATGGGAATTGCAGCGGTCGCTTTCGATCGTGGGCGAGGTCCTTGCCACCGAGCAGGATGAGTTGGATTTTGAACGGCCGGACAGCTTGCGGGAATGGATTCGCCGACATCGGCCTGATGCGATCGTCAATGCGGCAGCCTATACGGCGGTCGATCAGGCCGAATCTGAACCGGAAAAGGCCGAACGGATCAATGCCGAGGCAGTCGGCATCATGGCCGAGGAGGCACGCCGTCTCAATGCCTGGCTGATTCATTATTCTACCGATTACGTATTCGACGGAACAAAGGCCACGCCCTATGAGGAAGAGGACAAGGCCAACCCGCTTTCCGTCTATGGCCGCACCAAATGGGAAGGGGAAGAGGCGATTCGTTCTTGCCATGACCGCCACATTATCTTCAGGACCAGTTGGGTCTTTGCATCCAGGGGAAAGAACTTTATCAAGACAATTCTCCGACTCGCGAAAGAGAAAGAGTCTCTGCGGATCATTGCGGACCAGTGGGGCGCACCGACAAGTGCTGAACTCCTTGCGGATGTGACGGCGTTGGCATTGCATCGGGTTCTTGGTGGTGAATCGGAGTCACATCTGAGCGGTACATATCATCTGGTGGCGGCGGGAGAAACGACCTGGCATGAGTATGCGCGCTATGTCCTGGCGTTGGCTCAGGCATGTGGGGCGACGTTAAAGATCGGACCGGAAGCCGTGACGCCTATACCGACCGAGGCCTATCCCCTACCGGCAAAGCGCCCGAAGAACTCACGGCTCAGCACGGCGAAGGTGGCCCAGGCCTTCGGGGTATGCGTACCGGATTGGCAGTACCATGTTCGGCGATCTGTGGATGAACTCATTGCGCAGGGGGCGGCATGATTCGGAAGGGTATTATTCTGGCAGGTGGGGCCGGTACCAGGCTGCATCCGGCGACCTTGTCGATCAGCAAGCAATTGCTGCCGGTGTTCGATAAGCCGATGATCTATTATCCGCTCAGCACACTGATGCTGGCCGGCATCCGAGAAATTCTCATTATTTCTACGCCGCAAGATACGCCGCGATTCGAGCAGCTGCTCGGCACCGGTGAACAATGGGGACTCAATCTGCATTATGCCGTTCAGTCGTCGCCGGAAGGTTTGGCGCAGGCGTTTCTCATCGGCGATTCGTTTATCGGCGACAGCCTGTCGGCCTTGGTGCTTGGGGACAATATTTTTTACGGCCATGACTTTCAAACGCTCTTGGGCAGCGCGATGGCCCGTACGGATGGGGCAAGCATCTTTGCCTACCATGTTCATGATCCGGAGCGGTATGGAGTCGCCGAGTTCGACGTACGGGGGAAGGTCCTGTCGTTGGAGGAGAAACCCAAACAGCCTAAATCTAACTATGCCGTGACCGGTCTCTATTTTTACGATAGGCAGGTCGTTGATTTTGCCAAGAGCTTGAAACCGTC
Organism: Nitrospira sp.; assembly: GCA_029879905.1. Classification (GTDB taxonomy): domain Bacteria; phylum Nitrospirota; class Nitrospiria; order Nitrospirales; family Nitrospiraceae; genus Nitrospira_D. The sequence continues at coordinate 7,872 of JAOUPN010000116.1, forward strand.
CGCTCGAGGGGAATTGGAGATTACGGATCTGAACCGGTTGTATCTGGAGCAGGGGTTGTTGAACGTTGAAATTATGGGCCGAGGGTATGCATGGTTGGATACGGGAACACATGAGTCACTACTCGAAGCCGGCCAATTCATTGCCACGTTGGAGAATCGCCAAGGACTCAAAGTGGCCTGTCCCGAGGAAATTGCCTATCGGCAACAGTGGATCGATGCCGCGCAGTTGGAACGACTCGCACAGCCGTTGGCTAAGAACGGCTACGGGCGCTATCTTCTCCAGGTTCTAGAGGAGAAGGTATTTCGATGACTGCTAAACCCCTTGCCATTCCCGACGTCGTCCTGTTTGATCCGAAGGTCTTCGGCGACGACCGGGGGTTCTTCTACGAAAGCTTCAACCAAGCCCGATTTGATACTGCGATCGGGCGGCAAGTGACATTCGTGCAGGACAACCATTCCCGGTCAGTGAAAAATGTGTTGCGGGGCCTGCATTATCAAATTCAGCAGCCCCAGGGGAAGTTGGTGCGTGTTGTGGCCGGGGCTGTATTCGATGTTGCCGTGGATATTCGTCGGTCATCACCGACGTTCGGACAGTGGGTCGGTGAAGTATTGTCGGCGGAGAATAAACGGCTGCTGTGGGTTCCCGAAGGGTTCGCGCATGGCTTTGTGGTCTTGTCGGATGTGGCGGAGTTTCTCTATAAGGCGACCGACTACTATGCGCCGCAACATGAGCGCTGCATCATCTGGAACGATCCAACGATTGGAATTCAGTGGGCATTCGATGGTCTACCCGTTCTGTCAGGGAAAGACGAGCAGGGGGTCACATTGGATCGGGCGGAATGTTTTGTGTGAGGTGTGAGAGATCGATCAGCCTTGTACAGTGGTCTGGTGACATTGGGGAAATGTCGTGATACCCTTTTCTAGATTTTGCTGCGTAGGGACGGCATGTCTTGAGCGAAAAGAACAGTGACATGCCTGAAAGGCTAACTGATGAGCACACTTAAAGAAGCCGAAAAGTTACTCAGCACCATGACCCGTGGAGAGAAGGCGCAGTTGCTTCAATTGGTGGCGCGTGAGATTGGAGAAGGCTACCCAGGCATCGACAACGTAGCGGGCGTGTGTGGGGGTGAGCCGTGTCTTGCAAGGACAAGAATCCCTGTCTGGGTATTGGAGCAAGCGAAGCGACTGGGTATGAGCGAGGGAGATATCTTGAAAAGTTATCCCACCGTGCGTGCCGAAGATCTTGCGAATGCATGGGCCTATGTTCGTGCCCACAAAGAAGAGATCGAGCGGCAGATACGAGAGAATGAGGCCGCTTAGGGGCGATGGCACGGCTGTTTGCGGACGAAAATTTTCCATTGCCGGCTGTTGAGGCTTTGCGCAGAAGAGGCCACGATGTGCTTACCATTTATGAGGCGGGACAAGCTCAGTAATCGACTCCCGATGACATCGTACTTAAGACGGCTACAGCGGATGGGCGTGCCATTATTACGCTGAATCGTAAACATTTCGTACACCTGCACTCCAAACAGCCCTCGCATGCAGGGATCATCATCTGCACATTTGATCCGGATTTCGAAGGGCAAGCCCAACGAATTCACGATGCTCTGCAATCGCTCCCTCAACTCGCTGGTCAATTAGTTCGGGTGAATCGTCCAGCTATGTAGCAGGGGATAGAGCAACTCTTTGTTCTTTAGTCTGGTGATCTGTATATGGATGGATGCATGTCTGACATCGGTATTGTCTTCCGAGGAGAGCCGGACTCAAAATTTGAATTCAGTGGCCCTTCGATGGTCTGCCGGTTCTTTCAGGGAAAGACGAGTAGGGGGTTATGTTGG
>JAOUPN010000117.1 GCA_029879905.1 Nitrospira sp.
GGTTTGGATGGGGAGAGGCCCCACGCGCGGACCCGTCTTGTTCGCCTTGTGGCTCACATCGACAACTCTGTGAGGCGGGCGCATGGAAGGGTGCCGGTTTTCCAGTTTCCACGGGACCGCAAAAACGGGTTGATCAATCCGCTGAATTGCACTCGGACCTCACATTGCAACCTCAGACCATGAGAAACCTGGCTCGCAGATGAAACCTCACGCCGAACCACCTGTTCATGACCTCATCTCGAACCTCCGCCACTATCGGTACTATGACCTGGTCATGGCGGGTTTTGTCACAGTGCTGCTCTGTTCGAATCTGATCGGGCCTGGTAAGACCTGCATCCTCTTCGGCCTGACGTTCGGTGCCGGAAACCTCTTCTTCCCGATCTCCTATATCTTCGGCGACGTGTTGACCGAGGTCTATGGCTATGCGCGCACGCGCAAAGTCATCTGGGCAGGCTTCATCGCGATGATCTTTGCGACCATCATGGGGCTCTTCGTGATTCATATGCCGGGGGATCCGGATGAGCCCTTCAATGCCGTGATTCAGCCAGCCCTGGAGGTCGTCTTTGGAAGTACGTGGCGTATCGTGGTCGCGTCGATGGTTGCCTATTGGTGTGGTGACTTCGTGAACAGTTATGTCATGGCGAAGATGAAGGTCTGGACCGAGGGGCGTCATCTCTGGACCCGCACGATCGGCTCGACCGTCGTCGGTCAGCTTGTGGACAGCGCCCTGTTTTATCCGATTGCCTTTCTGGGGATCTGGCAGACCGGGACGATGTTGAAGGTCATCGCCTTCAACTGGGTATTCAAGGTTTCTATCGAGGTCGTCTTCACGCCGGTCACCTATGCGATCGTCGGCTGGCTGAAGCGCCAAGAGAACGAGGACTGGTACGACAGACACACGGACTTTACGCCGTTCTCATTGAAGGACTGAGTATCAACTGAGAAAGGCACGACGTGTGGCCGTGGAGGAGGGGTGATAGTCCACGGGTGTAACGTGTGGTCATCATGGGTGTATCCAAGACTCGCGCTCGTATAGTTAGAGTAAACGGATTACGGGATGAGTTGGCACACCGGACCATATGGCTTCAAGTTCGCATCACAGGTGAGCAGGCGCAGGTGTTCGACTTGGGCCTGTGCCAACAGGATGCGGTCGAAAGGGTCGCGGTGATGAAACGGCAACTGTTCAAGCGCCAAGGTGTGGGGTACTGAGACAGGTAATTCCTGAAAGCCACTGGCCGTGACGTTGGCGGCGAGTTCATGGGGATCCGCCGAGAGTTTTTTGAGTTGGATTTTAATGACCATCTCCCACAGAGAAGCGGCGCTGACATAGACCACAGGGGTGGTCTCGATTTGGTGATAGATGGCTTTCGGGAGTCGTGGGGATTGAATTACAAACCACAAAAAGACATGCGTATCCAAGAGAATGTTCATTGGTCGATCTCAAACGCAGCTATCATCTCCGATGGTAACGGCGCGTCAAAATCGTCGGAGATGCGCACGTGTCCTTTCAACAGTCCCGGACGGCGAACGGGAATCTTGGGTTTAAGTGGTCCTAGTTCAGCCACGGGTGTGCCGTCTTTGCAAATTGTGATGCGTTGGCCCTTCGCAACGGCGGCAAGCAGTTTGGAAAAGTGGGTCTTAGCCTCATGGACATTCACTGTTTTTGTGACGGCTTTCATCGGTATCTCCGTGTATAGACTAGGGTTAGTCTACTTCTGGTTTCCATGGGTGTCAAATTCGTTTCCGATCCTCCGCCTTGCGTAGGCTTTTGCCCCGGTGCTAAGATCACCTCCGGAAAGGGTAAGGTCGAGGTCAAAGTTGAGCGTCGAAAACAGTCAACTTGCTTCCTCTGAATCTTAGCCTCAGCCTAAACCTTAACCTGGTTCTTTCAGACGATGCCTAATATTACGTTACTTGTGTCACCCAGTTGCGGCGCCTGTCCATCGGCCAAGAGCCTCTGGAAGCAGTTACGCGTGAAGTACAGTTTTTCGTACCGCGAAGTCGATATTACGACAAAAGACGGTCAGGAGTTGGCTGATCGCCATTCGGTTCGTGCCGTGCCTGCGACGATTATCGATGGGCGATTGACCTTCGTCGGTGTTCCCGGCCGGGATAGTGCGGAAAAGGCGCTGCAATTGAAAATGAAACAACGGGAAGGTTAGAAGAATTTATGGACGACGAAGAAGACGATATCGAGCTCCCGGATTTTCTCTCACTCCTTCCCAAGGGCCCGCCGCCGGATTGCCCGATTTGCGGTGACCCAATGGGTTTCATCGACGGTGACTGGGCTTGTGTCGATTGTAACGGCGAATTGATGGGGCCGGAGACAGGGTAGAGACACCGGTGATCTGTGCAGGGTGATGAGTTGTAGGATGCGACAAGGGTTCCGTATTTCAAAAATTCTCACACATCACGCATCACACGTCACTCATCACGGTATCTGATGCTTCGCATCGTCACCGGCCCGTTCCATCCCACTCTCGACTGCGCGTTGCTCGATGATCTGCGCGCGATCAAATCGGGCGATCCCTTCGCCCCGCTCGTCCTCGTTGTCCCATCCGCCTCACTGGTCGAGCGTCTCAAGCGCTTTCTGGCCGTTGAATCCCGATTCCCACTCCTCAATCTCCACGTGATGACGTTTCATCAGTTCGCCCTGCGGCTACGCGATGATTTGGCGCGAAACGATCATCCGATTCCTCCGCTACAGTTGGTCGACGATTTCTACTTTGTGCAACTGCTTCGGCAGGTTGTCGATCGGAAGTTGCCGGGATTAGAAGCGGTGGCCAAGTTACCTTCCTCACCTGGGACGTGGAGGGGGCTGTGGGCGACGGTGCGTGATCTGAAGGATGCCGTCGTAGATCCGGCGACAGCGCTGAAAGCAGTGGCTGAGGGTCTCTTTGAAGAAGACGATCGATACTGGTTACAGGCCTTGTTTACCTTGCAAGCGGCCGTTATCGAAGGGAGCCGCTCGTTGGCAGTGGGCTTGCGCGACGATCTGCTCGCGCCGCTTGGTCAAAACCTATCCGAGTCCAAGTTCCTCTCCGACCTTCGAGGGCTGTTCTTCTACGGGTTCTATGATTTGTTGCAAGTCCAGTTGTCCTTCTTCGAGTCAGTTGTCCGCTGTACCCAGGTGACACTCTATTTCCCGCTGGAGCACGGCTCGGCGTATGACTTTTCCCGCCGGTTCTTTGAAGGGTATCTGTTGCCGTTGGCGGATACGCATGAGGAGCGGAGAGAAGATCCCGCCGATGGATCGTCATCCGGCCGTGTGGAGTTAACCATCACAAGCGTGGTCGGTGCGGAAGAGGAACTGGCTACCGTCTGCCGTGACATTGTGACGCTGGTAGAAGTGCATGGTTATCGGTTCGACGACATCGGTGTCGTGGCGCGCTCGTTGGATGGGTATCGCGCAAAATTACGAACGGTGTTTCATCGGCATCAGGTTCCGTTTACCTCCAGCGCGGGGCAGCCACTGATTCGGGAACCCCTTGTGAAAGTCTTGCAACAGCTGGCATCTCTCCCGTTGAATGATTTTGAGCGGGCTGCTGTGTTGGATGTCGTGACCGCACCCTGGTATCGGGGTCGGATGAGGGATCAGTCCGCAGTCGGGCGTAGGCCGGATGCCTGGCGTCGTGTCATTTCGATGTTGGGTATTACCAAGGGCGCGGGTGAGTGGTCTCGATTGTCCGCTCCCGCGGCTACATCGATTCTTCAGGGTGCCGCCACTGATCGAGACGGAGGATTGAAACGATCCCAGGCCGAGGATCCGGAGCAAGCAGCGCTCTTATCGGAATTGGTGACGGGGCTCATTCAGGATTGTGAGCGGCTGCCGCGTTCCGGGTCGATGAGCCGGCTCACCGAGGCCTTTCGCGAATTGGCCCTGGCCCATTTTTCTGTTTCCGGCTGGATGGGCTTGGAACAGCCTGAGCAGGATGAGGATGCCGACACGAGCTTAGTCGGGGCGCTGGTGATGCAGGTGCTCGATCGTTTGTCGGAATTAGATCCGGTCGGCGCAGATCTCTCTTGGGAGGAGTGGACGGAACTTTTTCGTGTGGCTTTGGAGGAGCAAACCCTTCCGATTGAGGGGAATGCCCATCGAGGGGTATTGGTGCTCGATGCGATGGAAGCCCGTGGCGTTCATGTTCGCGCGCTGTTTGTGATGGGGCTCAACGATCAGATCTTCCCGCGCGTGGTTCGAGAAGATGCGTTCTTACGGGATCGGCAGCGTCTCGTGCTGGAATCCACATTGGGGTATTTGATCGAAGAAAAATTGGCAGGCCATGAAGAAGAACGGCTGCTGTTCGAGATTCTCAGTCGCGCTGCACAGACTCGACTGTTTCTCTCCTATCAGCGGGCCGACGAAGACGGACGCATCATGGTGCCGTCGCCGTTCGTGGCGGCCGCACAGCGAGATCCACGGTTTACGGTGCTTCCGGAGCGTGTAATCCCCCGTCGATTGACTGAACGAATCGCGGAACAGCCGATCATGCAGGAGGTGATCCCCCCGCAGGATCTTGCCCTGAATCTCTTGCTGCAGGAACAGGATGCGGGGCTTCTGTTGGAGTATACGGGACAGGGTCGTGTTCTGTTTGAACAGGCCGTGATGGCACAGGACATCATGGAACGTGATTCGCCGGAGTTGGGGCCATATGACGGGATGGTGGAAGCGGCAGACGCCGCGTTGCCAAGAGGGCAGCACGCATTGTCGCCGACGGCGCTGGAGCGCTATGCCACCTGCCCGTTTCAATATTTTGCAGAAAAGCGTTTACATCTTGAATCGGTGCAGGCCGATTACGACGATGATCTCCCATCGCATATTCAGGGAACGTTGTTACACGACACCTTGCGGTTGGGGTACGAACGGTTGATCGCCCTTCAATGGCCTGATGTAGAGATCGATCCGATTGCGTTACGAACATTGATTCGTGCTGCAGCCACAGAGATCTTTGCCGCTCATGCGGCTGTGAGGGGAACCGGGCATGCCCTACTCTGGACCTTAGCTCAAGAGCAGGTGGTGGAGTTAGTCACCTTGGCGGTCCTTTCCGATCAAGAAGATTGTCGACGTACCGGGTATCGGCCTCGGATGTTTGAGGTCGGTGCACAGGGGCAGGTGCTGTTGAGAGACCATATATCAGACGTGACGATTCACGGCACATTGGATCGTGTCGATGTGCGGACCGACCCTCCGGGACTTCGTATTATCGATTACAAGTTCAAGCAGGGCGGAGAGATGAAGACGGAGGATCGCAATTTGGTCTTGGGTGCGGCCCGGGGATTAAGACTTCAGCCGCCGCTGTATGTCTCGATGGTGGTACCGTCGCTGCCTCCGCCGTCCGAAGTCCAATTCATGTATCTGGCGCCGCGATGGGATCCGCCGGTTGCTCGGTCGACCTTTGAGGCCGTTCGATTGTCGGGCGAGGTCGGCAACACGATCCTGAACACGATCCGGATGTTCGTCCAGGGGATCGAACGGCAGGAGTTCTTCATTTTGCCTGACGGGTATTGCGACCATTGTGAGTTGTTCGCCGTCTGTCGACGGAATGATGCCGCGACGTGGTGGCGATCCTATCGGTCACGGGAAGCAAGAAGTCTTCGTCGATTACGGAAGTTGAAGGTACGGCATGATTGACGGGACGGCGTTGCCTGATTCGCAGGCACGGATTCTGGCGCAGATCACGTGGGATAAGAATGTGGTCGTTCTCGCCGGAGCCGGAACAGGTAAAACGACGATTCTGGTCAATCGGATGCTGAATCTTCTGATGCGGGAGCCGCATCCGTTGGCGATGAACGAAATCGTGGCCTTGACCTTTACCAATAAGGCTGCGACGGAGATGAAACAACGGCTCCGTCGAGAATTGATCAAGCTGGCCGAACAGACCGATGAGTCGGCATTGGAGTTGTTCAGGACGAGATATCGATTGTCGTTACATCAAGTACAGGAACGGGCACAAGAGGCACTGGCTCAGTTTGAAAAATCTCAGATCGGGACCTTGCATAGTTTTGCCGCACATTTGTTGCGATTGCATCCATTGGAGTCAGGCCTCGATCCCGCGTTTCAGGAAGACGATGGGACGCGTTTCACTGAACTGTTCGATTCCCGGTGGCGGATCTGGTTGGCCGAAGAACTGGCACAGACAGGGGAACGGCATCCGCTGTGGCGCAGGGTGTTGGCTGGAATGAATCTGGACGATCTGCGCGAGATGGCCATGACGCTGTCTGGTGAGTCGGTGGATCTACATGAGTTGGCAGAACAAACCCGAGACACCACGATTACCGAACCAGTCCGCCGTTGGTTGGAGCAGCTTCAAGAAAAGACCGCTGGAATCTTGATCGGCCGCGCGACAGCGAAGCCCGTGAAAGCGGACAAGATGTTGGCTGCGGCATCCCGATATGTCGCGTTGCTGCTGGAAGAGGGAACACAGGGGATCACGCGATTGTCGGACGATGACCGTGTGCTTTTGGAGAAGGACATCGGAAAGCCTACGGCCGGATGGGATGAGCGGGTGTTTGCCGAAGCCAAAACCATTATGTCGGCGATACGGCAACTGCTCTCGGTGGATCAGCCCTACCTTAATGATCTCCTTGAGCTGCTGCGTCCCTTTGTGACCGGGGTGCGGCATGCGTTTCTTGCTTCCGGATGGGTGTCGTTCGATGGGCTGCTGATTCGAGCCAAGGCGCTGTTGCGTGATTATCCGTCCGTCCGGGCGAGGATCAAGCATGGTTGCCGTGCGGTGTTGGTCGATGAATTTCAGGATACGGATCCGATTCAATATGAAATTGTGCTCTATCTGGCCGAGCGCCTTGGCAGCTCAAAAAATGCCTGGGAGCATCTCGATCTGGAACCGGGAAAACTCTTTATTGTCGGTGATCCAAAACAGTCGATTTATGCCTTTCGGCGCGCGGATATCGAAGCGTTCGAGCGGGTCGTGGAGAAGATCGTCGCCGGTGGAGGGATCGTCCATTCACTTGTGACGAACTTTCGCAGCGACGGCGCAGTGCTGTCCGTAGTCAACGAGGTGTTTGATCGGCTCTTTGTGCCTGAAGAGCATGTCCAACGCCCGAATGAGCGGTTGGCTGTGCAGCCCCAGCGAAAACCAGAGTTGTCGGTCTCCGGAGTGCAGTTACGGTTTGTGGCCGCCGGGGCCGACGATGAAGAATTCGATGCGGAGGCTGCCACGCGTGCGGAGGCCGAACAGTTGGCGCGCTGGGTGAGAGAGGAGTTGCTCGCTGAGACGAATGTGTTCGATCGAGACCGGAATCCCGTACCTCTGCAGCCCGGCCACATCGCCATGATCTTCAGGAAATTGACGCAGGCGCAGGTGTATCTGGATGCACTCCGTCGCTATGACATCGCCTACTTGACCGACGGCGAAAAGCATTTTTACCGGCGTCAGGAAATCATCGATCTGGTGAACCTCTTGAGGGTGCTGGATAATCCCCATGATCGGATCGCTCTGGTCGGCGTGCTGCGGTCGCCGCTCGGAGGTGTCACGGATCGGGAGTTGCTCGCGTTGCATCAGTTGCACGCGCTGGACATCACCAAGCCGGAGGTGTTGTCACGCTGGTCTCACGAACGGGCAGATACGGTGAAGGTTCTCTATGATCGGTTAAATGCGCTTCGCCGTCTTGCGCCGCTTCGGCCGGTCCCGGATCTCTTCAACCTGCTCTTTGAGCGGTTGCCGGTCTTGGAGCTTGCTGCGACATCGCTGCACGGCGAACAGGCGGTGGCCAACCTTATGAAGGCGCGCGATATGGCTGAGGCGGTAGCCGACCGGCCGCACCTGACCTTGACCGGCTTTGTGAATCTCATGATGAAGCGTTTGGATGAACAGCCGGAGGAAGCGGAAAGCGCATTGGCGGAAGCTTCACTCGATGCGGTGAGGGTGCTGACGATCCATAAGGCCAAAGGGCTCGAATTTCCCGTCGTGATTCTCCCAGGACTGCACCAAGGTGCACGAGCGCCTCGCAAGGGGCCGTCCGTACAGCATGACTGGTCGAGCCGTTGTTACGGTGTAACGGTGGGGAGACGCCGTAATATGGGAGCGGTCGTCGTGGGAAGCAAGATGATCGCGCGGGAGGAAGCGGAGCAACGACGGCTGTTGTACGTGGGGATGACCAGAGCCCGTGATTTGTTGGTGCTGTCCGGAGGCTTGGCACAAAAGCCGGGGCGTGATACGGTCTTGGGACTGTTGCATGAAGCGGCCGGGAGCGACATCGTGACCGGAGAAGGGGACGAGGTGAGGGTTGGAATGTCCCGTATGAGTCGGGTCATCATTCCTGCTGTCTCCATCGGCCGTCATCGCCGTCACAAAGCGGCGGTGCCGAGCGCAGCTCCTTCGTTACCGCCTCTGATAGAACGCTATACCGCTCGGCATGCGCAACATGTCTTGCTTCGTGACGTGCCGCGGAAAGTCACCCCCTCTCTGCTGCAGCATGATCAGCCGATCGTTCAGCCTGTAGTCAGCCGGATGCCGAGGACGGACGAGCATGGGCGGTTTGTCGGTGTGTGCGCCCATGCCCTCCTGGAACGGTGGGATTTTTCACGTAGTGCGCCGCCGTCTTTGTCTGAGTTGGAGATCCTGTGCCATTCGCTGATTCCGATTGAGTCGAATTGTCTGGATGATGTCATGGATGACCTGGCTTCGATGATGAGATCGTTCGTCTCGTCGGATTATTATCGGCGTCTGCAAGGCGCCGTGATCTTGGGACGGGAGATTCCCTTTGTGATCCCATGGCGCGAGGGGCAGATGATGGAAGGCGTGATTGATCTGATGTACCGCCTCAATGGGAAGCTCTGGATCGCGGACTACAAGACCGATCAAGTTACCGCTGAGGAGACGACGGTACGAGCAGATCGGTATCAGGCTCAGGCAGAGGCCTATCGCGCGGCTGCGGCTCATTGTTTGGGAGAGCAGAATGTCTTCTTCGAGTTTGTCTTTGTGCGGCCTGGTGTACGGGTAGAAAGATGAGGAGTTCCGGGGATGGCTTCCGATTTCCCATATGAGATATCACCGGATGAATTTGCGCAGCTCGTCCTCCAGGCGATCGCCGATTTGCCGCCGCCCTATGCCAAATTGATGGAGTCGATTGCCGTGATGGTGGAGGAGGAGCCGTCTAAAGAAGTTTTAGATGATCTTGAGCTCGACGGTGAGGATGACTTGCTTGGGCTCTATCAAGGACAGTCATTGGCCGACGAATCGTTCTTTGGAGTAGGAGGAACGCAGCCGGCAAAGATTTCAATCTATCGTGGTCCGATTCTTCGCCATTGCGACAGTCCGGACCAAGTGGTGCAGGAGGTGTACGACACCGTGGTACACGAATTGGGTCACCATGTCGGGCTGGACGATGACGAGATGCCCTATTAAGAATTGAGAGTTGAAAATTGAGAGTGTAGAGTGAATTCAAAATTCTCAACTCTCAACTCACAATTAGTTTCTTGCTTTATAGAATCCCCTCATTAACATGACAAGCCCAATCACAATCATGGGAGTGGAGAGAATTTGACCCATGGTGACTTGCGCGAACATGAATCCCAGGTGTTGATCCGGTTCTCGAAATTGCTCCACGATCAATCGGCAAGTCCCGTAGCCGGCCAGAAACGCCCAGAAGATCGTTCCCGGCGGTGTCTCTCGGCGACCAATAATCCACAGCACCGTAAAGAGCAGTAGCCCTTCCAGTCCGGCTTCGTAGAG
>JAOUPN010000500.1 GCA_029879905.1 Nitrospira sp.
GCCAGGCGATCGTGTGCTTGCGCGAGCGTTCCGCGGCGGCCCAGACTTCTTGCTGCCAGCTCGCGTGCGTGGCGTAGCTGATGTAGTTGCTCTTCATCACGAAGGGATCGCGCATCATCCGGACCGGCGGACATTCCATATCCATGCAGGGAACGGGTGAGCGATAGGGATCATAGGGGGGTAGGCACATGTCGACAGGCGTCAAGTCGACCACGTCTTTTGTATGAGTCACGAAGAAGCCGTCGCAACAGAGGGCCAAGGGTAAATGCACATCCGGCTCTTCCGACACCATGTAGCCCTTGAGAATCCAGTCGTAAAAATCCTGTGCGGTTTCTGCATGCCAGACCAGCATGCCCGTATTCATGAGGTAGGCGATCTCGATGGTATCCGGCTGGATCGATAGGGGGGAATTGATGCCTCGGCAGGTGACGATACATTGGATCGGCAATCGGGCTCCGGACCACATCGGAAAGTTTTCCATAGCCCGCATCGTGCCGGGCCCGGCGGTCGTCGTGAAGACACGGGCCCCGCCGAAGGCGGCGCCGGCGCACTGTGACATGACCGCAAATTCGCTCTCGCCACGGAAATAATCGCCGATATACCCCTCGGCAAAGAGCTCGCCGCATAGGGCGGCGGCCTCGCTCTGCGGTGTAATGGGATAGGCCACCATCACATCGACGTTTGCGCGCCTGACGGCCTCCTTAATAACTTCACTGCCGGTAAAAAACGACGGTGTGCGAGGCGTGTCGTTCATCATCACGTGTGGATCAGTGATGACTTGCCCCTTCTTATTCGTGGTTCCTATGATGGCTGTACTCTCCATGGCTATTCCCTTTCTATCGAACCGCGGTGGCCGGCGATCCGGCGCACCGTGTGATGACCTTATGCGCTGAATGAACTGCCGCACCCACAGGTCGTTTTGGCTTGCGGGTTTTTGATCGCGAAGCCGGAACCTTGCACGCTGTCCAGGTAGTCGACTTCGCAGCCGGCCAGCAGCGGGGCGCTCTGGGAGTCCATGATGACCTTGACGTCGCCTTTCTCAATTACGGTATCGTCTTCGCCCATGGCGGACTCGAAGCTCATTCCGTACTGGTAGCCGTGGCACCCACCGCCTTTGACAAAGACACGTAGGCCGACCGTGTCTTTCTCTTCCTGCATGAGTTCCCGGATCTTTCCTTCTGCCGTCGGTGTGATGGTAATCATAGCGTTGCTCCTTATATCTGCGTTGACTGATGTGATCGATAAACCTCAGCCTCACTCCTGTGCGGAGGTACCTCTGCCACCCCAAGCGATTAAGGCTCTTGAGTACAGGGCGTCTACAGAGGTATTTCGAGGAACATGCGGCGCAAAGGCGGCGGAGACCAGGGAATCGGTCGCGCAGGACAAGGGAGGGAGAGACAGTGACGCGCGAGGATAGGACGGTCGGCGTGGCTCAATACGTCATAGGATCACCCTGGGCGCATTGGGCATGAGAGTCAAGCGTTATTAACGGAAAGGGAGCTGAAAAGCAGGCCCTTCGACAAACTCAGGGTGAACGGACTATTTCAAGAAGTGGTGGGATACAACACGACGGGCCACTGCAACGTACCAGGAACGTTGAATTATTCAGGTCTGTAGCGAATAGCTCAAACTCGATCCACGTTGGTTGTCGGATTTGGGTCGAGAGTTTTGAGTGAGAAACAGCAAATTGACCATCCGCAAGGACTGCTATCGGCCAAGAGCGGAAGTTCGGCGACGAGGGCCCACCGCCATAAAGCGGTCCTCAACCCTGTCGCATTGACGCCGTATTGTCCTTCACTTCTTTGTACCCAAGACTTGGTATTGATCTACAAAAAGCATTTGATCCGGTAGCCAGCCGGACTTGGACTTGTAGAAATACATTTCCCAGGTCAGTGGATGAAGATCATGTTTTGTGATGTACACGCGCCGATGCAAAGAAGGACTCAGGTCTTCCTTTAATATTAGTTCCGCTGCACTAGCCGCCCCATAAATCTGGATCGCGCCGGCCAGCTGGGTTTTCATGAGTTGTAGCTGTTGCCCTTTATCCTTGAACAGCGGATTCAAGCCAAATAGCCCGTCAATAGCCTTGCTGTCATTGCCTTTGACCAGCAGGTCAAAGAACTGCGTACTGATCGAGTCAGGCGTCGGATCCGCTGCGGAAGATACGGAGGCGACGAGCAATAGGATTGCTGCGAGTCGAAGATACTTCATGTGGTCTCCTTATGTGACGCTCAACCATGTTTAGGCCAAGCTGCAACTGAGCCGGATCTGCCTTATTCTGTCCGGATTACACACCGCTATTTGTGAATCATACGCCAGGCTCGACACCTGTCCAATGAATCGAAACAATTGGACCATTTATTACAGGTTCTTATGCAAGTCGGAGTAACCCCCTCTGCTAGCGGTCGTTCATGTACGTCTGCTTTGGGTCGAGGACTGCCATCGGCCAATTTGAGACGTTCGCATGCCCTTCAAGCACTTTCCGCAAAGCGGATCGCCACGCGATGCGAAGGGGAGTGCTGG
>JAOUPN010000501.1 GCA_029879905.1 Nitrospira sp.
TCTTCACTCGCAGGCATGCCGTAGGCGACATACTTGGCGTAAGAAAGATAAATGGCGGCGCTGTCGGTCATGGCCTTCGAGCCGGCAGTCAATCGTACTACCTTGTCCGATCCGGGTGGCTCGATGTTTTGGAGCATGTTCACGTGATCGTGTAACAGTCTGATGTAGCGCTCGACTGCCGATTCAACCTCTTTATAGGCTGTGAGAATGTCGTCTGTCATAGTTGTCCTCCATAATTCATAAAGCATACACTGTGATGATGCGACCTCTCAACTCCTACACACTCTCTCCGATCCTGTGCCAGGCGATTAATCAGATCGTTGAAGGCGAAGGGATTAAGCTCGATGCGATTGCCAGGGGCGTCAGTCGTCTGTCCCAAATGTTTACGAAGGAGAGAGAGACGTTGTCTCATTTGTATTTTGAGAATCATGAGCTGGCAACAGCGTATGTCCAATATTTTCTGCCGGTCAATCTTGCGAAGGTGAGTCTTCTGCTTGAGGAGATACCGGTTGTCGATATGACGAGTCGCCTGTCCGTCTTGGATGTCGGGGCAGGTCCGGGAACAGCGGGTTTGGCGGTACTGGACTGGTTGCATCGTATGAATTTCACCGGTGAGATGATGGTGACCGCGGTTGATGCCTCGCCGATGGCGCTTCGGTACGGGAAACGATTGTGGCAGCGGATCTGTCATGCAGAGGGGGGAGTAAAGGCGAACCTGGAGGTTATGGAAGGTAGTATTGAGCGTGCTGCGTGCGTCGAAAAGGTCAAGGGAAAGGGCCCGTTTGATCTTATTATTCTTGCCAATAGTCTGAATGAAATTGCCGGGGATGCACGTGTTCCGTTAGAAGCGAGAACAACCTTGCTCACCGGCCTTTTGGATGTCTTGTCCCCGCTTGGGACCATGATCATTGTAGAGCCGGCGTTACGAGAGACATCGCGTGCTCTGTATCATGTACGGGATCGATTGCTTCAAGACGGTCACTGTACGGTGTACAGCCCCTGTCTACATGAGCACGACTGTCCTGCCTTGGTGAAGCCTCATGATTGGTGCCATGAAGAACGTGCGTGGGATCCTCCTGAGTCGATACGAGCGATAGACGCACAAGTGGGATTTATCAAAGATGCGCTCAAGTTCTCGTACCTGATCTTACGGAAGGACGGGAAGACGATCATTGATCGGCAGCCGGATCGATATCGAGTGGTCAGCGAGTTGCGGGTGATGAAGGGAGAGAAGCGGGCGTGGTTGTGCAATGAATTAGGCAGGCAGGAGGTGGGGCGGCAGGATCGGATGGTTTCTGAGTGCAATGCGGCATTCGATGAATGGCATCGCGGCGATATCGTGCAGATCGAAAAGGTCAGCCATAAGGAGCGGCATGGCAAGGTGTCGACGCTGGGACGGATCGATCAAGATGTGCCGGTACAGATCATCCGTTCGGTCTAGTGCCGAGGTATATAGGGGGCAAAGACGAGGGGTCAGTCTGCTTCCGGCTCTGAATTGCCGTGTCGGTGGGTGAC
This sequence comes from Nitrospira sp., assembly GCA_029879905.1. Lineage (GTDB taxonomy): Bacteria > Nitrospirota > Nitrospiria > Nitrospirales > Nitrospiraceae > Nitrospira_D. Next base: position 1,516 of record JAOUPN010000501.1, read on the forward strand.
GGTGTCTTCTTCGAACAGTTCCGCCATTTCATCCGCAATCATGTCACGGTCATTCGGCACGGAGACGAGCGGAATTTCTTTTCTCGGCTTGGGCGTTTCTTCTTTTTCTGGTTCATCAGTCGGTTTGAGTTTGTCGGTCATGGCGTCGGTTTCCAACAGGGAGAAATATAACAGTCGGCTATTCGTATGACTCCAGAGAAGATTTCTCGGGGAATTGCCGTTTACAGTTTTGACATGTCACAAAATACACAGATTCTCTGACCGACATGGTAGCCCTAAAATCAAGAGTGACCCCTCGATGGTTGCAGGATGTGCAGGACATTTCTTTTAATCGAAACGGCATATCGGGCTGTGTCTGCAAGTAGAAATCCATGTCGGTATGGACGGGAAACGTATAGAAACATTTTCTGCAGATGCCGCGCCACTCCCCGTCACTGCCCATAAACCGCTCATCGATGCCGAAACTGGATTGTTTACAGACCGCACAGGAGACTGTGCCAAGGCGCCGTTCGACTTCCTGCTGCGTGAGTATCACCATTGATCAAGAATTCCTAGTTTGTCAATTGCAATAGAGAAAGTATAACCGGCATGCAATGGGAATCGCAAACAGAATAAATATGGAATATCTTGACCGTACGACAAAGAGGTTGTACTCACATGGGATGCATAAGATTACCGAACAACTTTTTGTGGGAAACGTCTATGATGCCGTACAACCACCGGCGCAAATAGGCGCATTACTGTTCCTTGCCGGGGAGTACGATATCGAGTTGCCCGGGGGGATCGAAACCCATCGGATTCCCTTTAAGGAATTCGGTGAGGCCGATGCACAGCTCTTGGCAGATGCGATTGAATGGGTCGAACGGCATGCAGAAGACAACCGGGTGATGGTCTGTTGCCGCGCGGGGATGGGCCGCTCTGTTTCAGTTGTCATGGCCTACCTCTGTTGTGTAGAACAGATGGCGTATAATGATGTGGTAAAGCTCGTCATGACCAGACGT
>JAOUPN010000502.1 GCA_029879905.1 Nitrospira sp.
CGCCGAAGGGCGTCTCTCCAAAGCTCAGCTCAAGATTCATTTTCAGCAGGAATATGCCGTATACGTGAGAGATTTCCCCGTCCTGTTATCCCGCATTCACGGGAAAAACCCTCCCGTTCCCGTCCGCCGTATGCTGGCTGAAAATATCTACGAAGAAGATACCGGAGGACTTTCGCTGGGAACGTCACACCCCGAACTTTTCCTTACCATGATGAACGGTCTGGGGTTCACCCAAAAAGATTTCGAGCGAATCCGCTTATTGCCGGCCGGTCGTGCCTACCGTGCCTGGCTCGACAAGGCCTCGAACCTCCCCCAGTGGGTCATCGGCGCCGCTGTTTTGACGATTTTTGTCGAGGGTAGCGTGAAGGACCGCGCGGAAACGCGCGAGCCGTCAGCACGGAAGAGTGCGGAGGATATCGAAGCCGTCATCCTGAATCACCCGCTCGTCAGACACCATGGCCTTTCTCCTGACTGCATGGACCTCATCCGCGCCCACCAGCTGGTCGAAAGCGGCCACCGACATGATGCCTACACGATGGTGACTGAGCACACAACCACCGCAGCCTTGCAACGTTCCGTCCTCTCTGCACTCAAGACAAGCATGCGCCTCTGGCTCTCCTACCGTGATGAAGTCGCCAAGGCCTGTGGAATCAAGAAGAAATAATGAAGACAGTCGTAGCCGGCGCCCTGCTCTTCTTGACCATCATCCCCACGTCATTTGCGATCGGCTCCACGCTCTCGAACGAGATGGTCATGGTCCCTGCCGGTGAATTCCTGATGGGAACCCCTGAGGACGGTCTGAGTTATGACGATGAACAGCCGCAGCGCAAGGTCTATATCGGCTCATTTCTGATCGATCGCTACGAAGTCACTAATGCCCTCTATCAAGAGTTTGTGGACGCCACTGGCCATCCTGCGCCCCGCCATCAGAAACCTGAGTTTTCACTCTGGCTTGACAAAACCCCACTGCCCGGCAGCGAACAACATCCGGTCGTCAACGTCAGCTGGGAGGATGCCGTCGCCTACTGCCGCTGGCAAGACAAACGGCTCCCGACCGAAGCAGAATGGGAAAAGGCTGCACGCGGTCTCGATAGCCGCCGCTACCCCTGGGGAAACGACTGGGACTTGACGCGGGCCAATAGCGCCAGTTATTGGGCCGGTCGCACGATTGAATTCAAAGACGGAAAAGAATGGAAAGCTTTTTGGATCAACGGCGAGGGCGCCAGGATCTCTCACGACCGGGGGCTCAAGGGGGAAATCTTGACCATGCCGGTCGGAAGCTTCCCGGACGGCATCAGCCCCTATGGGCTGTTCGACATGACGGGCAATGTTTCTGAATGGGTACAGGATTGGTATGAACCCTACTCCTATCTCAATGCCCCGTTGTCCGATCCGGAAGGCCCCAACGGACAACTCCTCAAAGTCGTACGCGGAGGATCCTGGCTCAAGCCGGCGAGAAACCTCCGCACCTCCGACCGCGACTACGGCTACCCGACCGACCGCGCCAGCGGCATCGGGTTCCGCTGTGCAAAAGATGCGTGGTGAGGTTCACGCTCCCCTCTACCCGTTCCCTCGACACGCTCTAACTTCTATCAACAACTCCATAGACTTTCCCTTCCAGCCATGCTAGAGACGAGTCGTCAAACTTACACAGGGGGTGGAATGGCATCGACAAAGGACGTCCTCGATCATCACATGCAATGTTTCGACGCGGGAGATCTCTCAGGCATCTTGTCCGATTATGCGCAGGACGCCGTCTTGTTCACGCCGAATGGACCGCTCAAGGGAACAGATGCAATTCGATCGCTGTTCCAAGCAATCTTCGCAGAATTTGGAAAAGCAGGGACCACCTTTTCCATGACACAGCAAACGGTCGAAGGCGAATTTGCCTATATCGTATGGACTGCGGAGACCTCCAACAATGTGTATGACATGGGAACGGACACATTTGTGGTGCGGAACGGCAAGATCGTGGCCCAATCCTTTGCCTGTAAGATGACACCTAAACACTGAGCGGTAGTTTCATAGGAAAAGAAGACGCACACGCCCCTCGGCCTTCCAGATCTCTACGACAAAATCGTATGCACAATCCACAATGGTTCTATTCAGAGGGATCACATCATGGCAGAACATGATACCTATTCCGTCGAAGTCCTGTTGGATGTGAATGAGGTGCAGGACGTCGACGATCGTGCCGAAAGTCGGACATATCTCGTGATCGATCGTGAATCGCGTCAAGCGGTGATCATCGATCCCGTTATTGAAAATGTCGAGCGGGACCTTCGCTTGCTGAAAGATTTCGGCTTGTCGCTCCGCTATGTCGTCGAAACACATATCCATGCCGACCACATCACCGGAGCTTCACTCATCAAAGATGCAACCGGCGCACAGATCGTCTACGGAGCAGGAGCTAAGGACGTCGTCACGGGCGCAGATGCGTTTCTCGATGACGGAGAAGAATTACGGATCGGTAACACGTGTCTGAAAGCACTGGCCACACCGGGA
>JAOUPN010000118.1 GCA_029879905.1 Nitrospira sp.
ATCCTGGTGGATCGGCTCCAACCAGGGTGCCCCGCTGTGATTAGCCGAGAAGGGCACTCTCTTCCCAAAGTGTGGCTTGAATAGAGGCCAGGCCATTTTCCCGGTGGTCGGGTCAAACAGAATGGCTGGCCTGGTGCTGTCGTCCCACTTGGCAGCCCATTGATACTTCGGATTTTTGGCGGTACTCTCTCTTTCGCCCACCGCCACATTACCGTTCCATTTCCAATCCCAGACGGTTGAGTCATAGGCCATGATCTGGCCCTTCTCGTCGTCCGTGTGGCCAGGCTTTCCCTGTGCCGGAACGAACATCTCGACCCAATCTTTGATGTTCACGACAACGGGATCGGATTTCCAATTGGTTTTTTTGCTCTTGTCCACGATCTTGAATGTCTTGCCGAACCAATCGACCGTCTTACCGATCAACTTGTCGGATGAAACACCGAGCTTCATCCGGCCCTTCCGGTCAGGCAATTCTTGAAGATCAGGCATACTGTCGGTGTGAGCTGCGCCGACCTGCAATGTGTTGTAGAACCGGCCATAACCCCACATGCCCGCGACATAATGGTGCGCGACGTGGCAGTGGAAGAGGAATTCACCCGCCAAGTGCTGGCAGCCTCCGCCGCCACATTCCGGCTCAAGGTCCAACGCTTCAGACGGTCCGATGACTTCCACGTCCACTCGGTCGGACTTGGTTCTGACGACCGGATATTTCACCGGTCCATCCTGACCCATCGCCCAGAGGTTGCTGGAATCAGTACCCGGGCTGCGCTGCCATCGGATGGATCCGCTGTGCGGGTGGTGGGAATGGAATACTTCGGACCCACCATGCACGATGCGCCACTTTACCGGCTCACCCATGTACCCACGCGGAATGGTCGTCGGCGTATCGCCGAACGTATAGGAGCTATAACCCATCGATTCATCTTCAAAACCGAAATACTCGTGTTGCAAGTGCATCTGGTCGATGCCGAACGGCTCGCTGCGATAGTTCAACGCACGGCCACCCGGACGATAGGCGTCGGTGAGCGGATCGCGCTGCGGAAGAAAGTCACCTTTCTTGTTCAGCGGACGGAATGCTTCGTCGCCGATCTCATGATAGAACAACACGAACTCACGGAAATCCGGTCCGGTTCCGTTGTCGATGTTGACCTGCCAGCCGCTCTTGACTTCACGGTCCGGCCCAGTCCCCAATGAATCAAAGTACTTGGATCCTTTCGGCTCGACGATGAACGCGCCAAAGAGACCCAACACCGTCAATTCACGGTCATGACTGAAGGAGTGGAACTGCCGAACTCCTTCTTGCATCTCCGGATGGATATACCACTCGAAGTCTTGCGACTTGCCAGGAGCCACGATGGAGTCAGGATTCGTGGTCGTGGCCGGCTTCCCGGTGGTACCGATAATCATGCTGGACGCCTGAATGAACAAGCTGCCGTCCTCGTCCTCCATCTGATTGCGCAAGGTCATCTTGACGCAATCACCTTGATTGGCGCGAAGCACCAACGGCTGGATGACATCGCCCTGCAAACCAGTCGTCACGGCACCAGGATCGAATCCTTCTTTGTCACGAGCTTCTGCGTTCTTCTGCTCCTCCGCACGGGCCTTTTCCACATCTTCGGTGTGGATGTACATGTAGCCCGGATAGAAATCCAACCAGCGATTCAGGGTGATCTCGATATTGATCATCGAGACATCATATTTCTTCACCGGAGCGTTGGCCGGACATTTCCCGCCGTTCGACAAGACCGGCTCACCCTTTGACGAATCACTCATCAACAAGAAGCTGCTGCCGTCTTGCCCCATGTACTGGTGCATCATCGACATATTGTTGAAGGCGCCGGAGGTGTGCTGCGCCTTTGCATCCTGCTGGGCCTGCTGCTCGAGCTTGTCCATCAGACGATGATGCTGTTGTTCCATTTTTTGGGCGCTGTCGGCATGCCCCTCAATGGCGTTCTCAATAATCGTCTGCCCCTTCAACTGTTGGGTCCATCCCGGCATCGCCACCGGCGTTGCATGACCGGCGTGCTGGGCCTCCCCCGATTCAGCAGCAGACAATCCAGGAGCCGCAATGAGACTGCCAGTCAATAGAATCGACTGGAGCATCAAAGCGGCACCGGTTAGCCTCCGCTTTTTAATAGGTCCAGAAAGAACATCTCTCATACACGGCCTCCCCTCGCTTAGGTCCGCCTCGCTGAGCGGACAGTTGTACGACTCATCAAACAATTATGTGATTTGACGATTGGATTGACTTTGGCATCTTACTTCTACACGTTGCGGACCGCATGTTCGTTGGATTTACCCGAAATGTCAAGCCCCTTTCTAACCCATTACCCACCGCAGAGAACATGCGGCACATGCACACCTAATGCTTATTGCGTAATCGGCCTCCGGCATGTCCCGGCCTCCTTAAGGATGAAGCAGGCAGGAAAGAGCTGGTGAAGGGCTCCTTCTTACGAAGGAATGGGTCATTCGGAGGCCGGTCCAAAATCACCCACACCTCCACCAGCAAGTATTTTTCAGGCAACGTTTGTGCCGTAATTTCTGCCTAAGAACAAAAGCCCCGATTCTCAGTAAATGATGAGTAAATGCCCCGGTTTTTGCACATCTATCAGGACAACGAATATGACCTTCTCAATCCACCGAACTAGACAATCGCGACATCACACAAGCAATAACTTAAAATATCAATGCGTTACGCCGTCCAATACAATGGACAGTGCCTCCATGAAAATGTGGTGAAACGGGACACGGCGGATCATTTCTTATTAATCTCTAATATCAGCGGCTTCCCCGCCTTCACGTCGATATTCCTCCTAAATCTCAAAACCAGAACATGCGTACCAGATCTCGGAGCAATGCATCAGGATCGACAGTTACCATCCAACCGGGATACTCGCCCTACGCTGAGAATAAATGGAGGTTGCCACCACACGGCAACCTCCATTCACAGAAAATCAATCGCCCATTGACTTAGAAACCGAATCCCACAAAGAGACCGGCGGTCCAGAAATTGTTTACTGTGTTGGTCTGATTTGATGCCTGGTGATATCGACTGTCCGCGCCCAACCACAATTCCTTCCACACCCGATACTCAAAGCCCCCTCCGAACTGTACCCCGATGTCCAAGTAATTGGTCTGGCTGGATGTCGGGCTGATCACATGGAAATCCAACCCGCCCGGAATGATCCAGGGCTGGAAGTCAGTCCCCTGCCGGAACTTTACTTTCGGCGCCACACTCGCCGTCAACATGGTCATTTGCGTCTTAGCAGGAATACCGCCGTTGAACACGCTGTCTAAATTCGCCACGCTGCTCGAATTCCACCGTTTAAACTCCAAACCAATCTCTCCCACAAGTGCGACACCCGGCAACATGCCCCAGAGATCGTTCGTGATCATGAGATCTGCACCGCCACCAATATAATACCCGCCTGTTCCGTTATTTCCCTTTGTATACACATCCGTAATCAACTCACCCGCTCGATCGCTCAGCATTTCGCCATAACCCCCGCGAAAGAACACGCGGTTCCCCGTCGAGGTCGTATCCGCAGCCAAGACCGTTCCCACATCACCCAAGGCGAACAATGCCGCAAGCGAAACCGCTGCCGACATCACTCCAACATTCCACCTGCTTCTCCTATCACTCATGATGGCCTCCTAATTGGTTATGCTGATAGACACTCGCTCGTCCCGAGTGATCAGCCCATGTGAATCTGCTCCCTTCAAATGCATGCGCAGCAGCTTCCAATTACAATCCTTGCGACTCTCCTTCGCCACGCCACCTTCATTCGCTCCCTGATCCATCCTCATTTCCTTCTTTGGGCCTTCCCTCTTCTTCATCGAATAAAAAACGAGGGAGCCACCCTTCCGTGTGGCTCCCTCAACTGAGTCGCGACGGCCAGCGGTTCGGCCTGCCTGACACTCACCACACACCCAAATCTCATTTCATACTCAGACCCGCAACCCACAACCGGCATATGTGATGATCGGTCCCACCTCACACCTCCTGGTTAGCCCTTTCACCGACGACCGACGCATATGGAAGTTGACCGGATCTGCATGCGCTCACCACCGCAACTAATTGATGAACAAGCGCAACCTTCGTGCCACAGAGCACACCACGTCGGCCTTTCACCATTCCCTTGACAATAGCGGAGAAAAGTCAGACCTCAGCCATCAGGAAGAATAGCCCTGGCGTGAAAAAATCCAGCAGAATGGACAGTTTGGAAGAGTTAATGTCGCGCACACATAAATTCAAATACTTAGACCGTCCAGGCGATTAGACGAAAGGATACGGACAAGAGGAGAAAGGGGGCAAATACGGCTACTCAATGCTGTAGGCACGAAGCTTGTTATAGAGACTTGCTCGACTGATCTTGAGCAATCTGGCAGCTCTAGCGCGATTACCACCGGTTTTCTTCAGCGCGTCAACAATGCGAACACGTTCAGCTTGAGCGACTGCCCCACGTGTTGCCGACCGCAGATCCTCTTCATCGATAAGAGAACCCCTGGCGATCAAATCTTCACATGCGATGGTGAGACCGGTGGTGGTGACGACCGCTCGCTCGATATAATGCTGTAATTCCCTAATATTACCGGGCCACGGAGCCCTGCTCAATGCCCTCATGGCCTTTTCAGATACGGATCGAAGGGGTTGATGATGCCGCGCGCAGGACCGCGCGATGAAATGGTCCACCAATAAGGGAATATCCTCCCGCCTATCTCGAAGCGGAGGGAGATGCAACGGCAAAACTGCAAGACGATAATAGAGATCTTGGCGGAACGATCGTTCCTTCACGAGATCAACCAAATCCGTATGTGTCGCGGATATGACGCGCACGTCGACCCGAATCGGCTTGTTCCCGCCAACAGGCTTGATTTCCCCCTCTTGAAGCACCCGCAACAGCTTGGCTTGAAAAACCGGAGTCGTATCGGCAATCTCATCGAGGAAGATCGTCCCTCCGTCGGCTTCTTCAAACAAACCTCTCTTGTTCGCCACCGCTCCGGTGAAGGCCCCCTTCACATGGCCGAACAGTTCACTTTCCAGCAGAGTTTCCGGCAAGGCTCCGCAATCGACCACGACGAACGGCTCCTCGCTTCGTCTGCTGAGAGCGTGGATCGTCTTGGCAACCAGCTCTTTTCCCGTTCCACTTTCGCCTTGGATCAGTACCGTCGCCGAGCTGTCCGCCACAAGACTGGCCATATCAAACAGTTGCTGCATGGCCGGACTCCTGCCGATCAATTCACCCAGCGATTCTCGCACCATCGGGGATGATTGGGATTCCCCGTCCACAAGATCGGGGTCCAATACACTCTGTGTCGGCCCGTCCTTGAACAGGACCATCATTGAACCGACATCGCCCTGACTTGTCGTCAGTGGAAAGGCCTGGTGCATCCCGCATGCCGATCCGTCACCGCCGACCGCGCACGCGACAGACCGGACATCCGGCCCCTCAAATACTTTGATCGCCGGGCAGGTTCCGCACGGATCGGTTTGATTGGCAAAGGCTTCGTAGCATTTGGTCCGAGGGCTATCGGAATTCTCGAGAGAAGTACCCGACCATGCTGATCTATTCGCATAGATCACATTAAACTGGTGATCCATCACCGCAACCCGGTTGGCTAAACCGCCCGCAAGCTGCCTAATCGCTTCGAGCCTGGCCGCCAGGATCGGATCGCTAAAATATGTGGTCCCCTGCTCGTGTCGAGATCCGGCCATCTTATCTCTATATGAAGAGTACCGGGGAAGGGGGGAGCAGGCATAACCGCCTGTTGCACTCCCCCATATCCCCTACTCCTTACACCTTACATCATCCTTGCTGTGATTCAATAGCTGCCGCACACAAGTTTTCAATGCTGAAATCCGTACCGGCTTATTGAAATACGCATTAGCACCCGCCTTTAATACCTCATTTTGTCCCGCCGTGTCACCAAACGCCGTGATGACGACAATGGGACATCCGGGGGCAATGGTTCGGAGCCGACTGATATAATCGGCTCCTCCGGCCGGCATACGGAGATCGGTGAGGATAAGATCCGGCACAGACTCCAGCACCATCCTGAAGGCTTCGTCTCCATCCCTGGCTTGCCGCAACATATAGTCGGCGCCCCAGAATTCATCACAGAGGAGACTGAGCATCTCCCGGTCATCCTCAACAATCAATACGACAGCCGCCTTCCCCTCTGCCACAGTCGTCATCCTCATATATCCCGTCAGGTTCTGTTCTCTGTGAAGAATATGATCTGGCAAAGGACGTGCCGAGGGAGCAACCTCGATCCCCGCGGAATAGAACATCATTCCCTCAAAGAATCCGGTCGCCTGACAGATTATTGGAGAGAAAGGCTACAATTGATGGCTCGTCGGCTGGCGCGGGATGCCACAACCGTGGGATGTGAGGGGTAAACAGTGAGGAGTGAACGGTAAAGGGAGAGGGGAGCTGGAAAGTAAGGATGACCGTTGGAACGGTCGTTTCATACGTAACGGTTCATGCCTGATGCCCTGCTATCGGCAGAGAAACCGTGAAGGCCGTGCCTTTCCCTTCCTCGCTCTCAACCGTAATGGTGCCCTGATGTTCTTCAATAATCCCCTTGACTACGGTGAGCCCCAAACCGGTCCCCTTGCCGAATTCTTTCGTGGTAAAGAACGGCTCAAAAATTTTCGGGAGCGTCTCTTGAGCAATACCATGGCCCGTATCAGCCACAGTAAGAATGACCATATCCTTCCCCGGCGCTAACCCAACGTGCAAGGTACCGCCGTCCGGCATGGCATGGATGGCGTTCATGACCAAATTAATACAGACCTGACTCATTTGATCTCCATCGGCGAATACTCTTGGGCATGTATTCTCCAGCGTAGACTCTACCGTAACCTGCCCCCTGTCGAGTCGTTCCCGAAACAGCTCAATGGCGTTTTCCACGATGTCCTTTAGTTGAAGAGGTCCGCGTTCCGGCGACTTGCGCCGAGCGAACGCAAGCAGTTGATTCATCACCTTGGTGATACGCTCAACTTGCGCGACGATTGTCTTGAGACCCTTCTTGATCGGTTCGTCCTTGACACGATCCATCAGGTATTCCGCACGGCCCAAAATGACGTTCATCGGTGTGCCGATTTCATGCGCCATTCCTGAAGCCAATGTGCCGAGTTCCGCAATACGTTCGGTCTTGCGAAGTTGCTCCTGGACCTTCTTGAGCTCCGTCACATCGATCCCGGTCGCCACGACATAATCCGCCCGACCCTGTGCATCCGTGATGACCGTATTGGCCCAGGCAATGCGTCGTCGTTGTCCATCCGTCGCAACCCACTCATTCTCCTGTTCACTACGCGGCTCTCCCCCTATCAAACGACCGAAGACCGTCTTCATGGACTCCGCCTCATCGGGAGCCAGGAGAAAATCCCAAACAACCTTTCCCGCAGCCTCTTCTGAACTGTATCCGGTCGCCTGCTCACAGGCACGATTGAATCGGAGAATCTTGCCTTGACGGTCCAACACAACAACAAGGGCTCCCGCCGTTTCCAAAACCGTCTCAATAAACTCTTGCTGCCTTCGCAGTTTCTCGACGATCTGCGTGTGTTCAGTAATATCCCGGAGAATGACGGTATAGTATGTCTTCCCCTCCACGTTGACATGCGAAACCGCAGCCTCGATCGGAAACTCCTCTCCGTTGGAGCGAAGTCCCATGACCGTTCCCAGTTTCCCCATCGTCCGGCTCGTCACACCGGATTGCCCGAATGCCTCGACCTGACGCTGATGGGCGTCACGGAAGCGGGCGGGCAAAAATCTCGTGATCGACTGCCCGACCACTTCGCCATGCGGAACGCGAAACATCTGCTCGGCAGCGCGGTTGAACAATGCAATACGCTGCCCTTCATCCACCGTGATAATCGCATCCATCGCGGTTTCGATAATGCTTTCCAATCTGAACCGGCTGATTCGCAGTTTCTCTTCCGCTTCGCGCCGCTCGGCGGCGGCTCCCAACATCGCCGTATCGGCATGGGCCTTGGCTTCCTGTGCCGCCGCCATCAAGACTTCCGCTTGAGCCCGCTCGACCCGCTCCAGACTCAGTTCGTCCTGGGTCCGTCTATACTGGATCAGTCCCGCCGTGATGGCCCATATGATCACGGTACCCAGCACACGGTTGAACACGGCGTAGGGCACGGGCATCGCGGCCGGTTTGAGCAGAACCCCGGACCAGATAAAGACGGTCACCGTCACAGCGCAGACTAGGATGAGGTGCCGTTGAGGCAAGAAGAATGTCAGCAGCAGCGGAACAGGATAGAACATCGACGCGGCCACTCCCAATGGAGTCAGCAGGTCGACGAAGAAAATAGCCATCGTGATGGCCGCAATCCCCCACGGCGCAATACGCATGATTCGACAATCCACCACATGCATATGATCCATCCCGGCCTAAATCGGGACCGGCCCATGCCGATCGCGGTTTGATGGTCAGACGGCGATGCTTATTCTTCGGAGTGAGAGGTTCCTTCGATTTCGGCGAGCTTACGATACAGAGTCTTCCGGTCGATGCCAAGGGCATGTGCAGCTTGATATTTGTTGCCGCCGGTCTTTTCGAGGATCTTCTTGATATATTCCTTTTCAATCTCATGAAGAGGCAAACTCTTCTCAGCCGCCTCATCCAGCACCCGCCGATCGCCCCGAGCCCCTTGAACCGCCGGCGGCAGGTCGTCCGGAGAAATCCTGTCATTTCGGCTCAGCGTCACCGCCCGTTCGATCACATTTTCGAGCTCCCGCACATTGCCCGGCCAGGTGTAATCAATCAACATGGCCAAGGCCGACTCGCTCACCCCCCTCACCGTTTTCCCGATTCCTTCTCCGCATTTCTTTAAGAAGGCCTCGACAAGCAACGGGATGTCCTCCCGCCGTTCGCGGAGCGGGGGCAGTCTGAGCTCGATGACATTCAGCCGGTAATACAGGTCTTCACGGAATCGTTTGTTTCGCACTTCCTCGACGAGATTCAGGTTGGTCGCCGCCATAATCCTTACATCCACCGAGATCGGCTTGGTCGCACCGACCCGCCGGATTTCCTTCTCTTGTATCGCCCTGAGAATCTTGGCTTGCAGCATGAGCGGCAACTCGCTGATCTCGTCCAGAAACAACGTCCCTTTCTGTGCTTCTTCGAACAGGCCACGCTTGTCCATCTTGGCATCGGTAAAGGCCCCCCGCATATGCCCAAACAGCTCGCTCTCCAAGAGTTGTTCCGGGATCGCCGCACAGTTGACGGGGATAAACGGCGCCTCTTTCCGGCCGCTATTATAGTGAATCGCCTTGGCAACCAGTTCTTTGCCCGTTCCGCTTTCGCCTGTGATGAGCACGTTGGTCGGGCTGTCGGCTACCCGGCGAATCAAGTCGAAGACCACCTGAATCGCTTTGCTCTTCCCCAAGATCTGGTGGAAACTGTATTCTTTGTGAATCTCTTTCCGCAGCCGGTTCACCTCACGCCGCAGTGCCGCCTCTCTGATTACCCGTTCAACGACACGAATCAGCTCGTCTTTCTTGACCGGCTTGGTGAGATAATCACTTGCACCGTGCTTCATCGCCTCGACCGCCGTCTCCACCGATCCAAAGGCGG
>JAOUPN010000503.1 GCA_029879905.1 Nitrospira sp.
GTCCCCGCGCATGACGGACAATAGCCTTCAAGTCGGCCACCATCAATGGTCTGAAGCCGAGCATTCATCGACATCCCGATTCTCCACAGACCCGTTTCGGTCGCCCTTTTCTCGCGCAATGACTGTCGTTGCTGCGGCTATCCTCATGGCTTCGCTTGGTGCGATCATCTGGTTCTCCGCAACCCTGCCGAAGCTTGAGCAGTTTGATGAGCCGATTCGCGCACTTGAGCTGATGGTTGAACGGTCAATGGATGCACGAGAGGGACTCAGTCGATCCCCTTTCTGGCAACAGCAGATCGCGCAATGGACGCTTCCCAGTGCCGAGAAAGAACGCCTTCAAGCGATCGAATGGTACCAGGAGCTGGTGCAGACAAGCGAAGATCCCCTTGCCAAATTGCAATTGGCTATTCTGCAAGGGGAGTCGGGGCAGGAAGCCCATGCGCTTGCAGCGTCCAGGGAGTGGAGAGCATTGCCTCCTCCGATGCCGCTCTATGGCGAATGGATCGAGACGGCCTACGGCCGTCATGTCATAGATCGCGATAGGACATTGGAGTTGCAGGCCTCGCTGGCAGAAACGCTCCCGGCCGGTTGGTTCTACAACCGGTTGGCATCCAGGTTGGCGCAACGAACCAACGACCAGGTGTTGTTGTCGACCATTGATCGGCAGATCCAAAGCCAAGGGCGGCGGCTTCAAGAACGGTCGAACCGTATCTTCTCTGTGGAGTTGGCCTGCCTGCTTCTCGGCTCCATCGTCCTGGTACAGGCCATCTTTGTCCGGTCCCGTCAGGCTGATGTCATGCGTCTGCATGTTCCGGGAGTTCCACCGCCATGGCCGGGAAGGATCGGTACTGCGGTACTCTTGCGCGGCGGTGCATTGGGTGCGGTGATTACCACGGCCTTTCTGACCTTTCCGTCCGGTGAACAGACCTCATTGCGAGCCTTGGCGATTCCGTTGGCCAATCTGCCCCTGTTGGCCCTGGCCTATGTGCATTTGCTGAGGCCGGCTGGGCTCGATTTTTGGAGCGGATTCGGTCTGCGTATTGAGCGGGCTCAACTCGGCCGACTCATCGGCGCGGCGCTAGCCGCGATTGCGGCGGGACTCTGGGGGGAGTGGATCATCGGGTGTGCTATCGACTGGTGGGGGATCAACAGTCATTGGACGGAATGGTTTGATGCAAATCTCGTATGGACATCGGGATCGATGCTGGCTGTCAGTTTGCTCGAGTACGTGGTGTTCGCTCCTATCTTTGAAGAGATTGCGTTTCGTGGACTGCTCTACGCCATTCTCCGCCGTCGGCTGTCGTTCGCGCCTGCCGCGCTCTTGAGCGCGAGCGTTTTTGCCCTTGCCCATGGCTATGGCTTGATCGGATTTATCAGTGTCCTCTGGAGCGGATTCTTATGGGCTTGGGTCTATGAAAAGACGGGGAGTCTGATCCCCGGCATGATTGCCCACTCGATGAACAATCTGCTTGTCTGTCTGACGGTGATGGCCCTGCTTAGGTAGTCGGCGGTTCTGACCGGAGATGGTCCAGCGAACGATACAGATCGGTATGGACCAGGGCCTTCCGGCCGGCTTTCAGTAACGACGAGAGCTTGTTGATCGCGAGCCGTTTGCCCATTGAGTTGTCGTCCGTCTTTCTGGTTGACTGAATCCCCCAACGATCGTGGGCCGTCCGACAAATCTCTTCCCATGTACGTGGCATGCCGTCACTGACGTTATAGATCTCCCCCGGCACTCCACAGTCCAAAGCGGCGAGGCAGGCTTCCGCCAAGTCCTCGACATGAATCAGATTGACAAATTTATGGGATGAACCGACTCGGCCACGCTGAATCCACGTGAGAGGGTTCCGCCTAGGACCGTATATTCCAGCGACTCTCATTGTGATGGCATGACAATGAGTTCGAAGGTATTCTTCACCTTGTACGCGAGGTCTGTCCTCATCGATTGAAGCTGTTTCATCAATCCACGGTGGGGGATAGTTGTCCGATATGCCGGGTAGATAGGCCGAGGTGCTTCCAAGGACGACGAGCCGTCGAGAGGCGCATTCGATGGTTTCGGCAAAGGCTTGCACAAGGTCGAGTGGTTCGGCGGGAAAGCACCAGAGCAGGTCACAGTCCGCGGGAATGTTCTTCCATGTGTTGTGCTGATTCAGATCGAATCGTATTCGTAGGTCAGGAGGCACCTCATTCAAATGACCATCCGGGTCACGGCTCGTTGCGAACACGTGAGAATATCGCTCAGCCGCCAACGGTCGGACGACGCGCGCCGTATAACCTGCGCCGAGTATCACAAGCAACTTGGACATCTGAGACTCTTTCCCGTCGAATAATAGTGCAGTGTGCCAGGTAAGTAGGAGGCCTGTCTACTCGCAACCTCTTCGTCTCATTGGCAGATGTATCGGCGTATGATATAAGCAGCTTGTGCCTATTAATCATGAACGCGAACCACAGAGGATACATGACTCGACACGTCTGGTCAT
>JAOUPN010000505.1 GCA_029879905.1 Nitrospira sp.
CCGAGGGCCTTGATCCGTTGGACGATCTGGCGGTAGCGGAATCCGGCCAGCCGTCCCATTAGGAATTGACAATGAGAGGGTAATCGAATTTATCCTGCACAGGTGGAAGCGGGGGCTCTGTTTCGCGTTCGTGTTTCGCTTCGAGTATCTTCTTTGCGACATCACGAGCAATCTCAATCGTCTCCTGAATGGTTCGGCCTTGGGCGACGAGACCCTGTATCACATCTGATGTGGCGAGATAGACGCCTTCAGGAAGTTTTTCGATGTGGAGGTTGACCATATGCTCCATGTACGCCTCTTTCGCTGAATGATATGGTAATTGCACTCACATCATACGTGAGAGTGTGGTCGCAAGTCGAGAATCGCAGGCAATCTATGAAAGAGAACAGGGAACATTCTACGTTGCTGTTAATAAGACCTGCCGTATTCGGCAGGCACGTGCCATGCCGCGTATCGCTCGGGCCTCAGCCGAGGGGTCTGGTGCTACGTTCGCATGCGGAGCACCACCGGATCAACATTCCGCGGGTCATCTCCGGTTTTCGTTGTGCCAATTTTGTGTTAGCCCACATTATTCATGAGTGCTTCTACTGCAACCGCCGATACGCCGCTACGACAAGCCTGGATGCGGTTTGTCTGCATCCAGGCTGGCAGGCTCGCCCTTCGTGACCTCAACATACTGTTTCAAGTATGCCTCGGCCTCTCAGGGCTCCGCGTGCCCGTCTCGCCTGGCGTCTTGGCGGTTTCGTCACAAACCATCATAAATAATGTGGACTAGACGCCGCTCAAAAAGACCGTCTCAGACAGACAAGACCGGATCAGAGTGACCGTGCACAACGTTTTTCTACGTGCTTGCTCGTGCCGCAGGCTATTCAGGCGGAGCCTTTCCGTTATTACGCCCGCGGATGAACCCCACCAGTGATGGAATCTTTTTGAACTCGTTCGATCCGTGCTTGTAGAGCCATCCATATTTCTTTTCAATATCATGTAGTTCCCCTCAAGGGCTGGCATGGTCCGAAGGGACACGACTGTTCGTCTTGCCGGGTATTTGTCGGTTTTTCTCGCCGTTACCCCGTAGACTTTTCGAGGGTGCGTCCCCTATAGTTTTGCCTAGGTTGATTTGTCACATGGTTTGACGTATGCGACGTTTGGCTTCTCCTCGTTTGTGGGCCGGCCTCGTTCTGGGGCTCGTGGCTCTGTATGCACTGGCCGGGTTTGTCCTGCTGCCGTATGTGATTACGACATACGGTGTTCCCGCTATCTCTGAACGATTGCAACATCCTGTTGTCCTGCGTGAGGCGGCATTCAATCCGTTTGCGCTGGCACTCCGATTAAAGGGACTGGAGGTGCAAGAGGTTGATCGATCACCGATCATCGGCCTTGAAGAACTGGTTGTGGACTTGCGCGCGAGCACATTGTTCGGACAGACCTTGGGGTTTGATGAGATCCGGCTGGTCATGCCGTTTGTGGCGGCCAAGGTGAGTCGCGAAGGGAAGTTGAATCTCCTGGCCATGGTTCCCCCGTCGGATGATGCGGCTGAAACCCAGCAGCCTTCCCGGTCAGCTGAAGGCGGATCGAAGCAGATGCCGGTGGAAATCGGCTTGCTGGAGATCAACAAGGGTATTGTGGAGTATCGAGACGAGTCCAAGCCAAGACCGGTTTCGGTGGATATCGTCCCTGTTCATATCGCCTTGAGGAATTTTAGTACGGTTCAAGGCAGCGACAATGCCTATGCGTTTACGGCTGAACTCGGAGAGGGCGAGTCGGTGGTTTGGGAAGGCACGGTGTCGTTGGAGCCCTTGGAGTCCGACGGCAAGTTGAGTATTTCCGGATTGCAGATCGGCACGCTGTATCAGGCAGTGCAAGATCAGTTTCAGTTTGACGTGCAGGATGGGGAAATCAAATTATCCGCCGCCTATCATGTCGATCTACGTGGACAGGCTCCTCGTGTGACGGTGGATTACGGACGACTGGCCGTTCGAGATTTGGTGATCGGTGAGCGGGGGTTTCCCAAACCGCTGATAAAAGTTCCCGCCTTTGACGTCGAGGGTATTCGGTTCAATTTGGAGGAGCACGCCATTGCGGTTGCGTCGATTCGTTCCAACGACGCCCATATCGAGGCCTGGTTGAGTCCCATCGACGGAGTCAATCTTCAAAAGCTCTTTACTCCTGTGCCGCCAGGTGAGGGACATTCGACGGGTCCGGTTGATGCTGTTGCCGACGATGATGCGTCACCCAAACCGTGGACGGTCTCTGTTGGTACATTTGAGCTTCGAAACTACGGAGCGGTGTTTGAAGATCGGACGACGCCGCGGCCGGAATATGTGGATGTGGAGCAGTTTAATGTGAAGGTGAAGGATATCCAGATCCCATTCACGAAACCGATGCCGGTGGACCTGTCGTTGATGCTCAACCAGACCGGGTCGGTGGCAATGCGCGGACAGGTCGCGGTCGAGCCGATG
>JAOUPN010000504.1 GCA_029879905.1 Nitrospira sp.
AACCCTGACGCCCCATCCGTCCGAGGGTCCGGGAAAAAGTTGACGGGCCGCCCGAGAAATGTCCCTTGCACCTGAGCCGACGGCGCTTCCGACGGAATTTCGACCACGAGAATCTCTCCCTGCTTTCCGTCATACTTCCCGTCGACGCGGCTCTCATCCGTCGGAGAACCGGCCCGCACATCGATCGGACACAGAGAAACCATGAACAACATCCCCACGACCGCCAACCATTCCGCTTTGATTGCCGACCATTGCCATCTCCGAATCGCCGTATGATTCATCGGTATCCACGTCCTCCTGACATTTGCGACAACAATTCTTCAACCCGCCGGTTTGCGGCATTGAAGGGGTCCATGCAGAGTATCGTTTCTTCCCAATAGCCGTTCAACTTGAGATACGTCCAGTCCACCGTATAAGAGCGATTCTTCGCCCGTGCGAACCGGATGAAGTCACCGCGAACTTTGGCTCTGGTCGTCTGCGGGGGAATCGACATGGCCCGCTGCACGTCTCCCTCCTCGACGACCCGCTCCGTGAATCCTCGAGTCTCCATGAGATAATACAACCCCCGGGTGCGTTTCACATCGTGATATTGCAAATCCAACAGCGCCACACGTGGATCATCCCACCCGCACCCCTTCTTATCCACATAGGATTGAATCAGATACTTCTTCGTGACCCAGTCGATTTGATGGACGAGCGCCATCGGATCGTCTTCCAACTGGTCAAGGACCGCCTTCCATTTTGCATAGATGTCTTCCAACACTGCGTCATGGTCTTGCTGATCCAAATACGCTCGGGCCTGCTCTAAATACACACGCTGAATCTCGATTGCAGTCATGGACCGTGCATCGTCAAGCCGTACTTTTTTCTTGAGCGTCGGGTCGCGCGCGATCTCGCGAATCGCCTTGACGGGGTCCTCCAGCTCCATCCCATGCACCATATACCCGCCTTCAAGCATCGATAGGACAAGGGCCGCAGTACCGACCTTCATATACGTCGCGAATTCCGACATATTTGAATCGCCCACAATGATGTGGAGACGGCGATACCGCTCCGCATCGGCATGCGGCTCGTCTCGTGTATTGATGATGCTGCGCGAGGACGTGGTCGACGACGAGGTCTTCTCATGAATATGCTGCGCCCGCTGGGAAATAAAATACTGCGGCTTCCCGGAAACTTTGAGCACCTTACCGGCCCCGCTGAACACCTGCCGCGTAACGAAAAACGGAATCAATTGCTCCGTCACCTTCCAGAAATCGACATCACGCCGCATCAGAAAGTTTTCATGGCACCCGTAGGTGTTCCCCAACGAATCGGTATTGTTTTTAAAAATATAGATCTCCCCGGAGAGCCCCTCGTCACGAAGCCGCTCCTCGGCTGCCGGCAAACAGGCCTCCAGCAGCCGCTCGCCGGCTTTGTCATGAATGACCAGGTCAAGAATGTTGTCACATTCCGGTGTGGAGTACTCCGGATGACAGCCCGTATCCTGGTAAAACCTGGCGCCGTTGGCCAGGAATGCGTTCGAGGGCCAACTGTTCGGAATAAGCCCCTCGAAGATATAGCCCAGCACTTTTTCCATCGGGAGATAAATCCGGCCGTTCGGCGAGAAAATCAGGCCGTACTCGTTCTCGAGGCCGTAAATCCGCTGCTTCATGGGGCCTGGGGCAATCATGGCAGTCCAGTCAGATTACACAGCCGTTCTTCGATCTGCAAGAGAAGGAAAGGAATGCATCAGCAGGGATTTCGTGCGCAGACTTATGCTGTGTCCTGACGCCACCACCTGAAATCGTGTTCATCGTGACGCGTCGTTCCTCTCTCGCTCCGGAGTTTCTGGTTTCGAGTTGCGCGTTTCGACTGGCCAGTTGCAAGGGTAAAGGTACAAGGTCCAAGTTCCGAGTTTTTGTGGCTCGAACGAGAAACCCGAAACTCGAAACCCGAAACTCCTGACAATGAACCGTGCGAGACAGGCTCTACGAACGACGACGGTCGGCCTGATCGATATTGTGGGAAAGGCTGCCGGAAATACGGCGGGCTAGCCGGCAAGAAGTCGGCGTATGTCGTCGATCGACAATCGCCGAAATTTTCGACCAGGACGGTTGCGATCCAATACCGCAGCCTCCAGTCCTTCCGAGGATAATTTGAGATTCGTCGTGCGTTCGAGTGCCGACACACACAGGTTCAAGGCGGATTCCAGCGTCGGCGGCGACTGCGAGCCTGTCTCTTTCAAGGCCCCCTGCACGGCCTCTGCCTTGCCTCCGATCACCGCAACGTTCTTTTCGTCGATAATGCTCCCGTCGAATGAAATCCGGTAGATTTCGTTCGGGTGATCGTTACCGCCGACCTGTACCACCAGAATCTCCACTTCCAGAGGTTTGATCTCTTGGCTGAAAATCGTCCCGAGACTTTGAGAATACCCGTTCGCCAGAGACCGGCCGGTGACATCCTCACGGCTATACATA
>JAOUPN010000506.1 GCA_029879905.1 Nitrospira sp.
TGAGAAGGGTTGATAGTTGCGGGTCCAGCCGTCCGGCTTCGAGCTTGATCAGAGACACATAATGCACCCCGGATAAGTCGCCGAGCTTCCGAAGGCTCAAGCCCCGTTTCTCTCGCCATTCCTTTAGCCGTGTCTGCATGGGCATATGGTAGCCTTAAAGCTATCACTTATTCAAGGGGGTGAGAACCGAGAGAGGCCGTCTGACCTTCACGGAGTGTGAGACGATCCATCGGTCGAGTTCATACCGGTCAAACTTGGTCAGCCGTCCGAGCTTCACAAAGGGAATGCGCCGTTGAGACACCATCGCGTAGAGCGTATGAATAGAGAGGCCGGTGTAGGTGGCTACCTCTCTGATGTCGAGGAGCCGAGGGGCCATTGGCGAAGGTGGTGATGGTGTCATGACGTGGTGGTTATTCATGCTCGCTCAGAGGTTCGGGCAGCGTTGGCGGTGTCGCATCTACGACAGCACTGCGACCACATGACCGATCGACGATGATCGTAATTCCTTCGTCCTTAGTGAGATCGAGCCCTTGACGCGGCTTTCCATGTGCCCTGTCCAGAATCGCCATAGCCGCCGCAAGGCGGACTTGTTCGCTCTCGGCATGGTCTCTCAGATCCACAAGGACATTGAGACACGCTTCGCTATGCATAGCTGCGGCTTCTTTCAACGGCCTTGCGAGCCTGTTTGGAGTCCCAAGCGGTCGCCCTGCCCCAGGACGCTTCCCACCGTGGCCCTTGATTTCCGTCGATATTTTTTCATGGGAATTCATCGGTGATCCTCTCGGATGATTTCCACCTCTCGGAGAACGACCTGTGTTTCGAAGGCTTGCCTTGATCGAAGTCGGTCAGCATTGATCCACCGGATCTGACCATCAAAGGTCGTGCTGATCCAAAAGGTATTGCCGTCTCGCCCCAGGAATTCTGGCAACGCTGGGCCTAAAATCCGACCATCTCCCGTTTCCCAATAGATCGCCTTGGGGTTCGGTGGAGCGGGTTCTATCTCCATGCCTTTGGGACTTGGTGTCGGGACAGCCATTTCAATCATGAGGGTTTTAGGATCCTCGTCTTCTAAAGGCTTCAGCTTGGGAGAAGGCACCTGCTTCGGGTGGGCCAGAATTGCCCGGGCTTTGTCCAAGAGAGCTTTACTCATTGCCAATACCCCCTATCTGGAACATGCGGAACATCTGGAACGCCGCATAAGTCGTTGTATTGATGAAGCAATATGATCACTTTACTGTTCCATGTTCCGGTTGTTCCAGATTCCCAGAGGTATAACGACGGGCTAAATCATCGATCTGGGTCCGTGTGAACACATACCCTCGCTGATTGGTCTGACCTTCGCGCCAACGGGATGATTTCAACCCGAGGGGATGGAGGCGGTTAGCGAGCGCCTTCAAGGTCAGGGAGTCCCACCCGAGGCGGGTTCGTACTTTCTCGGCGAGATCCTCCGCTCTGACCTTCGCTTCCGTTCCCAAGCCCAGGTATTCATCCAGGACTTCGATAATGATCGGGTTCGGATCATCGGCGGAGCGGGAGGCACGATCCCCGCCAAGACGTGCCGCGAGGTGAATCATTCTGTCAGTTAAGGTTCCTGTTCCCCCGCTCGCATCAATTACGGCGGCGATCGAGAGTAGGGGCTCCCACAGATCAACCGCCCGATGATCGAGGTCAGACAGGCCAGGAAACTCTGATCCGTCGTACAGCTCCGCAATGGTTGGAGCCATCGTAAGCGCGAAGATATGGAGGTCGTCCCGGAGAATCTGGGCTTGAGCATCAAGCCGACGTTGGCTGAACCGTTCCGTCTTCTGTCCAGGAAGGAGCCGTTGCATCATGATCATGATCGACCGATCCTCAAGCGTCGTTTCAAGAGCGGAGATCGAGGCAATCGCTCTCGGCACATAGGTTTCAAACGTTTCTTTTTGTTGCCCCTGAGCGGATTTTCGGTATCGTGCAACCGACTGCCCTCGATGGAAGCCACTGTTTAAGATCTGCGTCACTGCGCTCCATCGCTCTTTGTCTCCCGTCATGCCTTCCATCTCGTCGTAAATCTGAACTCCTCCATCCTCCCGTGGCTCACGGAATATTTGCGCTTCTGTTGGAGAGGCTGTTGGCTGGTGGGCGTTGAACCCGAGCATGGAAATGAGGTCTAAGGTCCGCGACTTCCCGCAACGTTTCTCAGGCGACCGCAACACGAGGTAGGGAAAGTATTCAAAGACCGAATAGCAGTAGGTCCCCATCAGCCACAGGGCAAGCAGTGGTGGAAGATCCTCCCCCATCACCACGAATCGATGAAGGAACGTTTCAACCTGTTCAAAGAGATCCGGCCCCGAAATAGCATCGCCTCGTAAGAATCGCCTGATCCCATCCTTCGAAAACCGGACATTCGAGAGGCCATAATTCACGGCCCCAAAGTCTTCAGCGGAAACAATCTCACGATCCCCGCGAACGA
>JAOUPN010000119.1 GCA_029879905.1 Nitrospira sp.
TGGCCTATCGCAGGAATATGGAGGTGTCCGCATGAACGCTGTTCGCATGGTGGCAATCGCATCGGCATTCTGTCTTAGTGCAATGGCCGGCGCTCCGGCAAGCGCCGGGACGGTCGAGGCTCTGGTGATGGTGGACTCAAAGGGAAAGACGCTCGGTCCGATCGTCGAACTTGCCGGTCCGTTCTTTAAGCTCCCGTTGGTCCCGTTTAAAGCAGGGGACTCCGTCTTTGTGCTGTCCATTTTCAAAAATAAGGTCACCGGCAGCGGCAATCCCGTCAACCTCTATTTCGACAACAAGGTGTGCGATCACAAGAGCGGTCAAGCCGTGGCCGCCTTGGATGAAATCATCACAAAAGAAGCGGTGAGAGACGAAGCCTTCTGGTCTTTTGTCAGCACGGACGGCACGACCGTGTATGTGCCGACACCCGGTGCGGAGCACATCAAAGCCTTCAAGGTTAAGTCCAGGCTGTACGTTGAGCGGAACGGAGAGGTTGAGTGTCAGGAATATCCGAAGTTTATTCCCATTGCGGTCCCGGCAACCGCTCTGGACAATTTCTTGGGCGACTTCACGCCGCCGTTTTCCGTCGGCGCCACGGTAAAGGACTAATCGGCACCTGCGACATATTCCATCGAGTCCGGCAGGACCTTGAGACCAAGATCCTGCCGGTTCACTCGCCTTCGCAGGAAGCCACGGCTGTTTGGCCTTCGTAGCCTGTGGGCTACTTCGGCGGAGTAGGCTCGGCGAAATGGGCGTCGGCCATGGGGCTCCACCTTCTCCGCATCCACACATCTCGGGCATACAGATCCTTTACCTGCCGCCCAAAACCCGCTAGGGTACGCAATTCCGAATGACGGCATAATTGTATGTCTGATCGATCAAACAAGTCGCGCGCACTGCCACAAGGAACGTTCCGTATTCTCCCACTGGGAGATGCTGCGATGACCATCGAATTCGGCGATGCGATCGACCCACGGATCAACGCCCGTGCCGTCGCTTTCGCTACATCGCTGGTCGCCCAACAGTGGGAGGGCATTAGAGATGTTGTGCCTACCTATCGATCGGTCACCATTCACTTCGATCCGCTTCACTGGGACTCAACCGAGTTGCTCGCCCACATACAAGCCGTGCCTCGTCCACGCTTGCACAAGACCGCACCACAAGGGAGGCTTCACAAAATTCCGGTCCTCTACGGTGGTGAATGGGGGCCGGACCTGGAAGACGTCGCGACCTTCGGCGGCATGGAGCCGAGCGAAGCCATTGCGCTACATGCATCTGTGCGGTATCGCGTGTATATGCTTGGTTTCAGCCCGGGCTTCCCCTACCTGGGCCTGGTCCCCGAACGACTCGCCATGCCACGCCTCTCTGTCCCACGTACCAAAGTCCCGGCAGGCTCGATCGGCATCGCCGATCGCCAGACAGGCATGTATCCCTCGGCCACTCCTGGCGGCTGGAGACTGATCGGAAGAACTCCACTGTCATGCGTCGACCATACCTTCCCGAATCCGTTTTCGCTGAACGCCGGCGACATCGTCCGATTCAGACCGATCGATCAGGACGAGTACGATCGTCTCAGCCGTGAGGAGCCCCATGCAGACCATTGATCTGAACAGTGATATGGGCGAATACGATGATCAAGAGTTGTTCACCCGTGAAGTTGAGCTGATGCCATTGATCACATCGGCGAATATCGCCTGCGGAGGCCATGCCGGCACTCCCGACCTGATGCGCAGAACTGCGGGATTGGCAACGCAGCAGCATGTGGCGATCGGCGCGCATCCGGGATTTCCTGACGCAGGAGATTTCGGTCGTGGAGAACGACAGGCCTCTCCCGATGAAGTCGCATCGCTTGTATCTCGACAACTCACAACACTCGCTGAAGTACTCGCGTGTGACCGCCTCTCCTTGACCCATGTCAAACCGCATGGAGCACTCTACAGCTTGACGGCAAAGAATCCGGACTCGGCGGATGCGTTGGCTCAAGCCGTAGTGGGTTTTGATCCCCGCCTCATGCTCTTCGCCCTCGCAGGATCGGCGCTCGTCGAACGCGGGCGATCCATGGGCTTGACGGTCATGGAAGAGGCCTTTGCAGACCGGGCCTATCGTTCAGACGGCACCCTAGTCCCGCGTACTCAGCCGGGAGCCGTCTTACCCACAGCACAACATGTCGTCCGGCAGTTACGTGAAATTTTGAACGGCTATGTCACCAGCATCGATGGACACCGCGTGCCGTTGCATGCCGATACCCTCTGCGTGCATGTGGATACGCCGCATGCCGTTGACTTTGTCCGCCTTCTTCGCGCCGAGCTGCAATCAGCAGGTGTCCGTATCCAAAGACCGCTTGCATCCTGAGTCTGAAATTCCTTGCCTGGGTCAAGGTTTTTAGACGAACTTTGTCATCAAGGTAACGGTAGGCGCTATGGCAGGGGGAATGAAAAACCGCATTGAGGTCATCAAGCCAGGCTGGTTCACCACGGTTCAAGACCTGGGACGATACGGCTCTCAGCACTATGGCGTGCCCGTTTCCGGTGCCATGGACCGCTTTGCCGCCGTCGTCGCCAACCGCCTGGCGGGCAATCACGATCAGGCCGCTGTACTCGAATGTACCCTGATGGGACCTGAACTGCTGTTTCAACAAGACACGGTGATTGCCGTCACCGGCGCAGACCTATCAGCGACGATCGACGATAAGAACATCCCACTCTGGACATGTATCAATGCTCCGTGTCATAGCCGGTTACGCTTCGGGGCTCGTCGCTCCGGATTTCGTGCCTACCTGGCCTTAGCAGGAGGCATTGACGTGCCTATGGTACTCGGGAGCCGGTCGACACATTATTCGAGTGCAACCGGAGGGTTTCAGGGACGACCGTTACAACCCGGAGACATCTTGTCTACCGGGCGGTCTGCCGAACCCACCGAACAACCGATCGGAAAACAATTTCCGGATCGACTGCGTCCACAATACAACCGATCCGTCACGCTACGCATCATCCCGGGATCTCAACAAGAATACTTCTCCGAAGACGCATTGATCATATTGACCGGTTCGTCCTACACCATCACGCCGCAATCCGATCGCATGGGATATCGGTTGGCAGGCCCAAAGATCGTTCGCACCGGATCGACGAACGTGATCTCCGACGGCGCCGTGATGGGAACCGTGCAAGTTCCAGCCAATGAACAGCCCCTCCTCTTAATGGCCGACGGACAAACGACGGGCGGCTATCCAAAAATCGGGGTTGTCATCTCAGCCGATCTGCCCCTTGCGGCCCAACTGATGCCGGGAGAGACCATCCGTTTCAGCACATGCACCGTCACCGAAGCACAAACCATCCTGCGAAACCGTTATGCCTTGCTCGATGCCGCGCTGCCGGCACGATAGGATCCCCTCTCTCACGCAGGCTACTTATCCGCATTGGACCGGCTCTGCAGAAACTATTTTCATCGGCAAAGACCAGGCTCCGTCACCCGCCGGTCACATGCATGCCATCCCACTCACCACCTCGGACATCATCACCCATAAATAAAAGACCCCATGGCCAATAGACTTTCCCATCGCAGGTCCATATGGCCTTACCCAAAAGAGTCGTTGCCTTCCTTCCTGTTCCAGAGTATCGTGGGCCATACGTAGAAGCATTTACTCTTGTTGCCTGGAAGGAAAAGGGTCGATATATCCATATAGATACGTACTGATGACAGGCAGCCTTCACCCCATTAATTCCCTTCTCAGGCTTCACACGTCTCGTTACATAGGAGGCCAAATGACAAAACATCTACCGTGGTTAGCAGTGCTGCTCATTGCCTTGATATCAGGCTGTTCGTCGATACGCGACTTGTTTCCACCTAAACTCCCACCCAACACCCCGATTACAGAAAGCCGCTGGCTGGAACAGAACTGGTCCTCAGATGAGCGGTTCTGGTTCCATCATGTTTCACAAGGGACCTCGACGCTGCCGCTCCCCTACGACTGGTTTATTGCATTGGAGCAGCCTGAGTTGAAGTTCTTTAAAGACCCAGGCCTGTTGTCTGACCCGGAATATCTGAGACGCTTTGGCTTTATTCCCAGTCCAAAACGTGTCGGCTCGTCGATAAAGCCATCGGAAAATCGCCTGCCCTTCTCCGGCAACCCCGATGGGTTGCCGGTCGGATTCAGTAAGACGCCCGGGAATCCTGATCAAATTGGGTTTACCTGTGCCGCATGCCATACCGGCCACATGGAGTACAAGGGCACGAATATCCTGATCGATGGTGCACCGGCCATCACAAATCTAGGCAAATTTCGCACAGCATTGGGGTTAGCCCTGGCCTACACGAACTATGTACCGGGACGCTTCGGGCGCTTCGCGACGCGGGTATTGGGCGAAGAACATACTCCTGAGCAGGAAAAGGCGCTTGAAGAAGCGTTGAAGACCTTGCTGGCGGGACTTGAAAAAGTGAAAACCATGCAGGATACCGTCGCAGCACAGGCAGTCGAAGAAGGGTTCGGCCGGCTGGATGCCCTCAATCGCATCGGCACCCAGGTGTTTTTCACAGATTTCCTACGAAACACACCAGAAGGTTTTGACCCCATGGTGAACCTTGTCGCTAACGATGCACCAGTCAACTTCCCCCATATTTGGGATACCCACTGGTTTACATGGGTGCAATATGACGCGTCCATCATGCAACCGATGTTCAGAAATGCCGGCGAGGCATTTGGCGTTTCGGCGCAAATTAACCTCGTCAAGCCGGATCAAACACTGTTTCAGTCTTCCCTCCCTGTGTACAACTTATATGACATCGAAGACCTCTTGGCAGGCAAGAACCCACATTCAGAAAATCCTGGGTTCAAAGGACTCCGATCACCGGCATGGCCGGAGGATATTCTTGGATCCATCGATCAGACACGCAAGCAACGCGGCAGCGCCCTGTACCAGGAACTATGTCAAGGCTGCCATCTTGCGCCGGTCAGTGAGCCCTCCTTCTGGGCCAGTAAACTTTGGCAGGCACCCAATGATGCCGGAGAGCGCTATTTGAGCCTCCTTCAAATTCCCGTGAAACATATCGGGACTGACCCCACTCAAGCGAAGATCTTGCTTGAACGGCACGTGAAAGTCCCTTCCTATCTTGGTGTTGAGGGAACTGCTCACGAGAACGGAACCATCATCGAAGCACCCTTTAGTCAGGCTCTCGCTACCGTTGTCGAGAAAGCGGTCGAACTGTGGTACGACGAACATCAGATCTCTCCTGCTGATCGCGAGAGGCTGAACGGGTATCGCCCCAATCATCTCCAAGCAGAACTCATCTACAAAGCCCGTCCCCTCAATGGCATTTGGGCGACGCCTCCGTTCTTGCACAATGGATCGGTGCCGAATTTATATGCCTTATTGTCTCCGGTTGATGAGCGGCCCAAGATATTTTGCCTGGGCAACAGGGAATACGATCCGAAGCATGTCGGCTATACCACCTCCTGCACACCGGGAACATTTGAACTCGACACATCCATCCCGGGTAACCTCAACACCGGTCACGAGTTCAAGACCTGCGATGCAGATTGCAAGGTGATCGGGCGTGGCCTGAAGCCTGAGGAGCGATTGGATCTGATTGAATTTCTGAAGAGCCTCTGACCATCAGAGGATTCGGAAATGACCATGATGCTCATCGAAGATTTCTACGATAATCCGGCTCACGGGTGAAACGGAGGACAAAGCATGGCAAACATCTCTCGTCTACACAGGCAACATCACGATCATCATCTGGCCGGAGCCATTGGGAAATATATTGGGATCCCCGCATTGGCCCTCTTGCTGCATATGCCAGTGTTTGCGTTCGCTGAAAATCCTGCGAATCATGCTGACGTACAGAAGATGCGCCCAAACATCCAAAGAAAAATGCTGGATAGTTCGAAAATAGATATGAATGCACCAAGCAAAATCAAAGATGCTCCCAGCAAGGCCGAACTAGACCGAGACATCGAGGAGGAAAACAAGGAGCTCCAGTCCAGAAACTTCTCCCTAAGAATTAACTATCCTACAACCAAATTTGAAACGGTCCCACCAGCAGAAGCCGTACAGATTCGCGAGATCGTGACGCTGACTCGCAAACTGTTAAAAATGCGCTACCCCACCAGCATGGCCCGCCGCGGCGTACATCCCAAAGACCATGGATGTGTCAAAGCGAAATTTACCGTCAACAACGATATTCCTAACCAGTACAAAGTCGGCGTCTTTGCGACGCCGGGGAAGACCTACGATACCTGGGTTCGCTTCTCCAATGCGACAACCAGAGTCACTCCGGACCTGACCAATAAAGGCCAGGGAGAAAGTCGCGGCATGGCCTTGAAGCTCATGGGCGTAGAAGGGAAACCCCTCCTGAAGACACCCGGGGCGCAAACACAGGACTTCTTACTGATCAATCAGCCCATGTTTGCCTTTTCTGATGTTGCGCAGTACCTGGAATTGACACGCATCCAATTGGAGCACCAGGATGATATCAGCACGTTCTTCAATCCGTTAACCGATGAAAAGAAAAAAGTACTGGGCATCGTCGGCATCATCCGGGGGACCAGGTTGGGCAATCCGCTCGAGAGCCGCTATTTTTCAGCCTCTCCCTTTCTTTTTGGAACAAACCAGGTCGCGAAGTTTGCGGTGTCTCCCCGAGACACCGCGCAAACCCCTTTACCATCCAACCCTTCCAGTAACTATTTGAGAGGAGCCTTAAAGGCAAGTCTTGACCCTGCCGGCGGCAAGCCCTATGTCTTTGATTTTCAGGTACAGCTCAGAACCGACCCATCCCTGCCGATCGAAGATGCCGCGTCCCCGGACTGGACCGAAGAAAAAGCGCCGTTCCAGAATGTGGCGACGGTCACCATTGGCACACAGGACTTTGACAATCCCTTAACGATTACAGAATGTGAGCACTTGGTCTTTACCCCGTGGCATGGCTTGGCTGAGTTTCAACCTCTGGGTGGCATCAACCGGCTGCGTCTGGGAGTCTATACCGCCTCCTCGTTGACTCGTGCCCGACCTAACGAGCCCTCAGGATTTCCCCAATAAGGCTCACCTCATGTGAGTCAGAACGACATACGTAACGCCTGGGCAAAAACAAGAAGCCGGATTATATCTCGGATAATCCGGCTTCTTGCTCCTACATACATGATAGGCACACATCACCTGTGCGACCATCCTCACCATGTGCTCATCTGCGTAGCATCGCTCTCTCCACCATAAACACGGTTTGTTTTCCAACATGTATTCTGGTACGTTTCCTCAACCTCAACACCTCGCGCACCGCAACGATTCAACCTTGGAGGAGGTATCGCATGATCTTCATCACCAGTCGACAGCCGAAGAAGACCGCCGAGTCTCAACCGAACAAGAGTTTTGTCTTTGACCTTGAGAATAACGCCTCAAGTCTCGGCATTTACTGCTGTCGAAGAATCGCCAAGGATGTGCATGAAGAGATCGGCAGCAAACAACTTCTCTCCGAACTTAAAGCTTCACGATATCGGCAGATTCTGATCTACATTCATGGCTTCTCTAATTTACCCGAAGATGTGTTCGCCGACGTCAAGGAGTTTCAATCCCTCTGTGACAAGAGCAAGCCCGGCGAGGTGTTGGTCATTCCGATTATCTGGCCGTGCGACAACGATCTCGGCATCGTCAAAGACTACTGGGACGATCAGAAAGCAGCGGACCAGAGCGCCTTCGCATTCGCTCGCATGCTTCAGAAATTCATGAAATGGAGAGGCGACGCAGCCGTGAATTCAGATGAGCCTCCCTGCCTCAAACGCATCAACGTTCTCGCCCATTCCATGGGCAACCGTGTCCTGAGACAAACGCTGAGCAACTGGCACAAATACGACCAGCCAAACGGTTTGCCTTTGCTATTTCGGAACACCTTTCTCGTCGCAGCCGACATCTTGAATGAGTCGCTGCACAAGGGCCAACCCGGCGAACTGATCAGTCATGCCTCACGCAATGTCGCCGTCTACTATGCGTCGGACGACTTGGCGTTGCGGGCGAGCAAAATCTCGAACTTAAAAAATGCAGAGGCCTCCCGCCGCTTAGGCCATTCCGGCCCGGAGGATATGGAGAAGACCCCCAAAAACGTGTACGCGATCGATTGCGATGAGGTGAATACGATCTATGATCCCCCGAAAGGCCATTCCTATTTCCGGTCAGGCAAGAAAAAGGGAACCCCCGGCGTCGTCTTCGATCATATTTTCTCGACCATACTGACAGGCCGTGTCTTCCCAAGCCCGAAAGACGAGCATAGAAAATCGAGCATCCTGGCGTTGCCGAAGGCTAAACGATCATCTTAGTGCACGGCATTCAGGTTTGTGCTAACTCGGATTTGACGGACATCTCAAACGGAAGCCCCATCGCGCGCCTCTTCCGGAGCGCACGATGGGGACATAGCGGCCATTCACCCTTGAATTGAATCGATGAGCAGTCCAGCTTCTGCGGCGTGGAAGAAACCGGAGAGCAAACTGACCCCTGGCATTGATCCATGACAATTAAAGCGAGCTGCTGAGGTGAACCCTCAGATCACTCGGCATTGGCTGAAGCCGGTCGCCATCTGGTGGCCGACAGTATCAAGAAGGCCGCAACCGACAGATTGGCTCCGCAAATCCCCCTCCGCTGCCCTAACCTGCTACATTAGCAGCCCAAACTCAGACTTTCTTCCACAAGCCACCTTCTTCCCTAAGCTCCACATTCGGGAATGCATTTTGCTTTTACTCTATTTCCACCATAGATCCATTTGGACTTATTCCTAAGTGTTATTGTTTGGATTCTTCTACAAGAGTATCGTAGGCCCCATGCAAGTTACTCTATATACAATCATAACCGGCATGTTTCCCCATTATGCGTTCGCCGTACTCATTGCGCTCAGTCCCCTACTTTCGCCCCCCTCTTTATCCATCGGAGCAGAGCTACTACCCTACACACCACCATCGGCACAACAACGTCCGACCGTCAGGCCACATGACAAACAGCCGGCACTCACCCCAGAACAACAAAAAAGCATACGAGACCTCTCCAAGAAGGCCAAGACACTTTCCAAGCAAGACAAAAAGCGGTTAATGGACATAATCAGAAGCAATCTTGACTCAGCCAGAAAAGGCAAGAACTGGGCGCAGGTTGAGTATTACAGCGAGGCACTGGACCAACTTGACTGAGGGTTGACATGGACCGATTTCTGCTCGCCGCCATCCTAATCACTTCAGCATTAATCAGTCCTCTTCTCGCACAAGCCCAAACCGATACGGTGTCTGCCCTAGCCTCACAACTCGAGAAAGTAGCTCCACGCGAGGACCCGCAAGCCGTAAGCGGCGGTGAAGAAGACGCAGGGTACTCGGCGCTGAAGGTTGCAGAAGAAGATAATCGCCGCCTCCTGGCACTGTACATCATGGGGACGGCGATCCTTGCCCTGATTTTTCTGCTCGCCATCCTCTACAAGCAAGGCGCCTCACCTGAAAACATT
>JAOUPN010000508.1 GCA_029879905.1 Nitrospira sp.
GTCTATATCGGATCCGGGTGGTCCTCAGGCATCACACCCAACGACCTTGTCGGCGCGATCGCCAACGAAGCACGAATTAATTCCAAGGTCCTTGGCGATATTGAAGTGCTCGACCGGTTCTCGCTTGTTGAAGTTCCGGAAGCCATGGCATCGAAGATTATCGATGTCCTTGGTCGGACGAGGATCAAAGGGCAAAAGGTCGTGGCGCGCTTGTTCAGGGAATGAGGGGTGCGAGAGCGGATGCTCCGCATGTCACCCCCCATCAGACACGAACAGCGCAGGCTCTTGCATTTTATCCCACACTGAACTCCGAAATACCTGCTGCTTCTTGGACACCGAAACTTTCATTGCCAAATTGCGGCCAGTCCCATTGCGAACGCTCTCGTTAGTCTATAGTCATGTCCGACATCAGTTCAGGCCATGGGAAGAGGGGAGGAGTGAAGCCGAGCAAGCGTTGAGAGGCGAGGAATAACTACAGTCTCTTGGCAGATGCTTTTTCTGCAAGTGCGATTGCGATGGCTTGCTTGCGGTCTTTCTCTTCAGGCCAGCCAAGAATGTCGGCATGTCGAGAAGCAGGATCTTGATCGCCTCGTACCTTCAGTGAGAGGTCATAGACGTTCGCGGCGAGGATCTCTCCTCTTCCGACAAGCACCTGCCCTCTAGCTTTTGCCACTTCAAAGCCCATTAAAATGACATCGCCTTCCTTGCAGCCAGAAACCCTTGAGACCGATGTCTCGCCATCTCTATTGGGGAGAAAGGCTCTCCAATGGAGAGAGCCGTCACTACGAATCTCCTTCTTGTCAAAAAGGAATCGAGCAAGTTCTTCTTCACGTGCTACTTCAGACAAGTTTTACCCTAGTGAAAGCAATCTGCAGATGTTTTCGATGATTGGAGAAGGAACGGAGTCCACAAAGATTTCAGTGCCGTGCAGTTTGGAACCTGTGCCGAAAACTCCTGCATACGAAATGAGCCGTTTCCCAGAAAAAGTAACTACAAAGAGGGCTCGCTTCTTCAGATACCATTCTAGAGATATGTCGCCGTCGGGATTTGGAATTACTTCAGGAGAAGGAATCGCTATTGGGAGCTTCTTCAAGAAGGAGATGGCTTCAGCACATGCGGTTTCAGAAAGGGGCGCTGCTCCGTACCCATCCCAATTAGGTTTCTGGTGCTTTCGAAACGCATCAATGACGCTATCAATGGCTTCGTCTTTCTTTTGCCACGTAATCAAGACAGACCGTCGGTCATTTTCTCGTTTAAGGATCTGCCCGATCTCATCTCTACTGCTGCTGCTAGAAGGCGAGAGAAGCTCTCTGGCGGGTTGAATACGATGGGCTAGCGTGCTCATACGTATGGCTCCAATGCTTTATCAGTTACACTTTCAAAAAAGATCAGGTTCTTAATTTCTCTCAGTTTACCCAACATGGCCCAAACTTCTTCCGGTGATTCAAATTGTCGCTCAACGAATACATCGATATCGAGAAGGATAGGAGCCACACTCGGTGAAACCGCAGATTCTAATGACTGAGTAACTATTGCTATGGCTCCTGTTTTTGGCTCTGGAATCACTACTCTAGTAAAGAAGCTGGATAACGCCTGTGGCAACTTCGGTGGCATAGAAGGCGATGAAGTAAGAAACTCATTGAAATCTCCAAATGGGAGTGGGATTTCAATTGTATTAATGAACCGAGTTGCTACCCGAGTAATGGTTTCTGGTCTAACCACTTTTGCATATTTTTCCCAAACGCTCTGAGTCGCCCCAAGAAGGTTTTCCCAGGTTTCGTAGGGCTTGAGCCTGCTGCAAGTCATACGATCTAACCAGGCCTGAACTACTTGCCTCTCATCTTGGCTCGTCAACTTGTACCCTATAAACCTAGATTCCTTCTTTTCCTGATACGGATGGCCTGAAAGAATCTCAAGCCTAAACTCCTGTTGAAGCTTTTTGTCAGGATACTGATCTTTCAGAGACTCATACAATGGTTCAATCTGCAAGGCACCAGTTATTTCTTGCGATGGAACGACCCTTATCTCGATCAAGCCTTCCGTGATGGGCGCGTTCTTTAGGTGCTTTCGAGTTGCCATCTTAAGAAGGCCATTATACAGGGGTCTCCCTTCATTTTGTGAAGGGTTTTCCAAAGTAGAACAGAATTGTCGTTCTTCCACAAATCTAGACCTACCAGAGCTGGACTTTTCGACTAAACTGCAGCCTCAACTAGGCGTGTGGCATCAAGAAGGGTAGGTATTCGGAGACCCGGATTGCGCCGCCCTTGCGGCAAGTCGAGTGGTCTTATGGGGCCTGGCCTGCGTATCGACTTATTTGTTTCGGTTTGCCGTCAAATCCACCTGGCGCCCAGCGCGTTAGAAGAGAGCGGACCGTATGGCATATTGCTAGTGCCGAGGACCGGGATCGTGCTTCGTGAAGCCCGGTTCATCTGATCACGGGC
>JAOUPN010000507.1 GCA_029879905.1 Nitrospira sp.
ACAGGTTGACCTGACGGCTCAGATCTCAGGTCGGATTACGGCGCTCTCGTTAGGCAGCCATGCCGAGGCGCTTGTAGTGGGAACGGGCGAGGGGAGACTCTACCATTTCGACATCCGGGAACCTGATCAGCCCGTGTTGGTGGGAAACAGTCAAGGGTCGGATACCGGTGAGGCGATTACTGCCCTAACGTATTTGATGGGAGACCAAGCGTTTGTCGTGGGGGGCGCTGCCGGAAAGGTGACCGTGTGGATGCCTGTCAGGGAGCATCCGAACAGCAATGTTACCGAGATGAGGGAGGTGCACCGCTTTTCTCCCCATGCGAACGCGGTCACCGACATTACGATATCTCAGCGTGATAAAGGGTTTGTCACCGTCGATGCCGCGGGTGAAATGCGGCTCCACCACTCCACGTCGGAGCAAACCTTACTGTATCTGGATTCAGGCCAAGGGACGAGCCGGAGCGTCTATTTTACTCCGAAGGCGGACGGGCTCATCGGTCTGACCGATTCGGATCGATTGATCCATTATGATGTGAAAAACCACCATCCTGAAATCACATGGCGCACGCTATTCCTCCCGGTGTGGTATGAAAGCTACGATCAGCCGGATCTTGTTTGGCAGTCGTCGAGCGGCTCCGACGACTTTGAACCCAAGTTCAGCCTGACTCCACTGATCTTCGGCACCGTGAAAGGAACCATCTATGCCTTGCTGTTGGCGGTTCCGCTGGCGGTCCTCGCGGCTATCTATACTGCGATGTTCATGCATCCGGATTTGCGGGCCAAGCTCAAACCCACAATCGAAATCATGGCGGCGCTTCCGACCGTGGTGCTCGGATTTCTGGCCGGACTCTGGTTCGCGCCTGTTCTTGAGCACTACTTCCCCGCGATAACCGGGTTGACGGTGATGATTCCTCTGGCTGTCGTTGGTTCCGCTGCGTTGTATCTGATGTTGCCGATCTCTGTTCGGCACCGCGTTCGGCCCGGCGTCGAAGCCTTGCTTATGATGCCGGTCATCATCGGAGTCGTCTGGTGGTGCCTCGCGAACAACGGGTGGTGGGAAACGGTGCTATTTGACGGTCGCTATAAGCTGTGGCTGGAAACAACGCTCGGACTACGCTATGACCAGCGAAATGCCATCGTCGTGGGCCTTGCGATGGGGTTTGCCATCATTCCGATCATATACAGCATATCAGAGGATGCACTCTCGAATGTCCCCAAGAACCTCATTGCCGGGTCGTTGGCATTGGGGGCGACGCGATGGCAGACTCTCGTGCGCTTGGTTCTTGTTTCAGCGAGTCCCGGCATATTTTCAGCCTTGATGATCGGACTGGGACGAGCAGTCGGAGAAACCATGATTGTCCTGATGGCGACAGGGAATACACCCATTATGGACTGGAGTCTCTTTAACGGATTCCGTACCCTTTCTGCGAATATTGCGGTGGAGGTTCCCGAAGCACCGCACGGCGGCACGCTCTATCGAACACTCTTTCTGGCAGGGCTGCTGTTATTTGTGGTGACCTTTCTCATCAATGCCGTCGCGGAACTGATTCGGCAGCGGCTGCGAGCGAAGTATAGCCAATTTTAGTTCAGTGGGAGTCCGTACAGGATCGAGTCTATGAAGGCGTGGTTGAAACAATTCTGGGCTGCCGGTGATCTGTTCGTATGGTGTTGCGGTGCAGGCCTCTCGCTGTCGTTGCTCATGATCGGGGGGCTATTATTGCTGATCTTGGTCAACGGGTTCGGCTACTTTTGGCCGGCTGATCTTGTGGAATTGACGCTGAAGGACGGGCGACATGTAATCGGTCAGGTTGCCGGTGAGGAGGTGAGCCCTAAAGGCGTTCCCCGTATCAGAATGAAGATCGGCAATCGAGATTTCTATGGGTTGGATTTTAAATGGATCGAGACCGATCAGATCGTCGAGCGTGATCAGCCGATTGAACTGGTGATGCTGGAGCGGAAGGAGTGGGGGAATTTCTACGGGCGTGTCGTGTCTCTTGTGAAGGATGAGCACGTCGTCGCCGAAGAAACCGGTCCTGTCTTGAAGGCGTTGTCTCCGTTACTCAGACTTGAGGAGGGAGAAGCCGAGAGCGGATACCATGTGCGTGTGATTGAGGCCGATGGAAAAGAAAAATCCATCCCGATCGAGAAGATCGTGCGCGCACTTACCCCGAACGGGCTGTCTGTTATAGAGAAGTTGTGGGTATATCTCGGCAATATCTGGGTGTTGTTGACGACGGAGCCGCGCGAAGCCAATACGGAGGGCGGTCTGTTCCCGGCGATTTTCGGCACCGTCATGATGGTCATCATCATGAGTCTGATCGTCACGCCGTTCGGGGTGATCGGCGCACTCTATCTTCGAGAGTATGCCAGGCAGGGTATCGCGGTGCGGCTCGTTCGTATCGCGGTCAACAACCTGGCAGGAGTTCCCTCGATTGTCTTTG
>JAOUPN010000509.1 GCA_029879905.1 Nitrospira sp.
TGACCTCGCAAATCGCAATGGCATGCGGGATCTCTTTGCCAACGAACCGGTCAGAAGAGTGGTGCATCTTGCCGCCCAGGCCGGCGTGCGCTATTCACTGGTCAACCCACATGCCTACACGGACAGTAACATCGAAGGCTTCATGAACATTCTGGAGGGCTGTCGGCATAGCAACGCCGAGCATCTGGTCTACGCCTCGTCCAGTTCGGTCTACGGCGGCAACACACAGATGCCGTTTTCCATCCATGATAATGTCGACCACCCCGTCTCCCTCTACGCCGCCACGAAAAAAGCCAACGAGCTGATGGCCCATTGCTATGCGCATCTCTACCGAATCCCCTGTACCGGGCTTCGATTCTTTACGGTCTACGGCCCGTGGGGACGACCCGACATGGCGCTGTTCATTTTCACCAAGGCGATCTTGGAGGGTACGCCGATCGACGTGTTCAATCACGGCAAGATGCGGCGCGACTTCACCTATATCGACGATATCGTGGAGGGGATTCTCCGCGTTTTGGACCATCCTGCCCAGCCGAATCCATCATGGTCCGGCGAGCAGCCTGATCCCGGCACTAGTTCCGCACCGGCCCGTGTCTATAACATCGGCAATCACCGACCGGTGGAACTATTGAACTTCATTGAGATATTGGAACAGGCGCTGGGCAAAAAGGCGGAGAAGACACTGCTGCCCCTGCAACCAGGCGACGTCCCCGCTACCTACGCCGACATCGATGACCTGGCCCGCGATGTCGGATTCTCACCGGAGATATCGATTGAAGAGGGCATTCCGCGGTTCGTGCAATGGTACAAGGATTTTTACCGGATCTGACCGGTGCAGAAAGCCACGCCATTCATCCGATTTACCGAACTCAGGGCAAGCCGGTGGATGCGCATTGATCGAATTCTTCTGAAACCGGCTACATCGGACCGGCCTTTTCGCCCGCCTTCGCAGGAAGCCACGGCTGGCAGGCCGTGGGGCTCCACACCCGTCCTACAAACACCCCACCGGTACGAATCCCGTCCCAAAAATCCTCGTAAGCGCCGCCCAACGAGCATTGTCATAAAACGAGTGGCTCGCACCACGTTGATTGAGGCCTGAAATGTCCCCGCCATACGACGGATCCGACCCCTGGAACATTCCTCCACGTGTCTTTTGCGCCAAGTGCAGCCATTCCGAATAGAGACCACAGACCTCTTCAGAAACAGCACCGTCCGACGCCATGCTCATGTGCCAATCCTGAGCCCAACCAGGAACCGTCTCTTCTCTCATGGCAGTTGAACGGTCGAACTGCTGCGGCATGTCATACTGCGATGCCCCGGTGATCGAGGTCATCGGCGCGACCGACAGATTCTCCACGGACGGCACAACCGACAATGGCTTCAATAACAGTTCCCGACAACCTGCTTCTTCTTTGTTCGTGTAGATCGAGCTACCATCCTTCATCGGGCATTCCCATGTGTCCGCCGGCTCCGACAATGGGACGGCCATCTCAGCCGAGACGGGCAAGGCACCTAAGAGAATCAGCGCCGACGCCGAAAGCATGACCTGTGTAAAACCCATGAGAGACCTCCGTATAAAAGTCACGATGTGCGGCGCGAGGGTCGGCCCACTATCGCTTGTTTATCCTCACGTCACACGCACACCTTACGGAATCACGCTCGCCTGAATCTATGCCACTTCCGTGAGAATCTATGCCTCTTTGGAGGGGGAACACATTTTTTTGGAACCGACTTGCAAGAGTCGTCCATCATAGGTTCTTCCGACTCCGGGAAGGAGTTTTGAAAGAGGCCTCCCATTCCCATGATGGTCCGGTATCCTCCTCATACCCCCATCAACAACCTTTACCTTGTTCAAGGCGCGATGGTGAGGTATTCTGCCATCACGGACCAGTGAGGAGTGAGGAGTGAAGGGTGAGCGGTAACGAGACGCTGTCTTTCTCTTCTTCTCACCCCCTTACCGTTTACCGTTTACCATTCACCCCTCACAGGCCTCGGGATGACTGACCACGGCGTACTCAGCAACTTACTGGTCATTTACACCGTTTCTATCGCGGTGGTGTTCCTCTTTCACCAGTTTCGTTTGCCCTCCATCGCCGGGTTTCTGGTCGTCGGTGCGTTGATCGGCCCACACGGTCTCAACCTCATCTCAGATATCGAAACCGTACAAGTGCTGGCGGAGATCGGTGTCGTCCTCTTGCTCTTTACCATCGGCATTGAATTCTCGTTGGTCCAGCTGGCCTCCCTAAAACGCCTGCTGCTGATTGCCGCACCGATTCAGGTTGTCGGAGTGATCATATTCGCGTGGATCGGGGGAATGCTTGCAGGATTGTCCACCCCGGAAGCGGTCTTTTGGGGGTTTTTGCTGTCACTGAGCAGTACCGCCATCGTCCTGAATGCGCTGGCCGCAACCGGAGACAGCGACTCCCTTCACGGTC
>JAOUPN010000510.1 GCA_029879905.1 Nitrospira sp.
AATCCCAGCACACCTCCCAGGAATGGAACAGTCAGCAATAGCACTATCGAATCCTTAGAGAGATATGCCAGGTACGCAATACCGCACAGCGTCAAAAAGGAAAGCCCTCCAGCCAGTCCATCGAGACCATCCGCGAGATTGCCCGCATTTGAAACCGCAACAAGAAAGAACACCGTGAGAGGCGCTCCGATCCACATCGGCAGTTCAGCATTGGAGAAAACCGGGATGCTTTCGAAACGAATTCCCCCCACAAAGACGATCACAAGCGCCGCCAGCAATTGTCCCAGCAACTTCACCTTGTACCCAAGATCTATACGATCATCCCAGACGCCGAATCCCAGGATAATCAATCCTCCAAGAAGTACCGAGAACTTGATCTGGTCTTGAGGGCACCACCACAGGATGCTGGCAAATGATCCAATCGCAAAGGCGATCCCGCCAATACTCGGAACCGGGTGCTGGTGGACTTTGCGTTCCCCTGGCAAGTCCACGAAACGGAAGCGATCAGCTAGGAGACGCAAGGGTGGAATCAGGGCCATGCTGATAAGAAGCGACGTGAGACAACTAAAGAACAGTTCGCTACTCATGACAGCCTTCTTCTCAGGAACCCTCACGGTCGGTATTGTGATCAAGCATGAAACATATAGGAATCAGAATCAAGTATATTTGAACTGCGGCGATGCTCTCTTAGACCTGAGCCGCAGCTGTGGCATCATGCGTTAGTCTGGGACGTACCGATTCAACTCAGGCTCGACGACTGAGACGAGCTGTCGCAGCCGTTGATCGACGACCGCCTCGGTCTCCCCCGCTCCAACCACTGAAGAAGCACGTACCAGAGCTCCGTCGGTCCGTCCACGTGTTAAAGCATCCCAGAACAAAAAGAACTTGACGAGATATTCATTGCTGAGGATCCGATCTCGCTGCTTGAACCAATACCACACCACTTGTTTCTGACCGCCCTTCTGGATCACCGCTCGATTCACGTACACTGACGACCGGACCATTCCGCTGCCGACCGGAATATCCACTCCATTCATTGAAGCGATTTCCCATCCGCCGCCTGGAAGACAGCTTTGCGGAGAGTGTGCCGATTGACCCTTTCGTTGCGACTGGTAATACGCCACATAGAACGTGACGGATTGTCCAGTGTGGGAAAGAAAGTCAGCCAGTACATAATCATCAAACCGAAGCGCATCAACATACTGTTTTTCTAACGCGAGAGCGGTTCCCGACCACCCATCGAGCTGCATGGGAAAATCGACAAAGATGGCTCGTGGCGGTGCAATCTCCTTGCGCTCCGCCAGAAAAGTTGAGGCGAAGGCGACCGGGACCAGTAGCGCCACACTGCAGAAGTAGGCGGCTGGAAGAGCGGTTGCGGTTGAGGGTGATGAAGAAACCGGTAACGGGTCGGTCCAGGCAAACCGTTCAAAAAACGACAGCCCTCCCTCCATCGGATGTACCTTGGCAAACAGCCACATCTCCAAAATCAAGAGCCCCAAACTCGCCATGAACAATACCGCGCCTTCGAAGAGATGTGAAAACCCCTCCGCTGCCCCCTGCCCATCCCATTCGACCAGCAAGCCGATCATGCCGATGCGAAATCCATTGACAAAGATCGAGATCGGAATCGACGAGAGCACGAGGACGATGCGCTTCCACATCCGGTCTTTGAACAAGTAGGCACACAGCAGCGCCAGTGAAGTGAGAGGAAACAGGTAGCGGATTCCGCTACAGGCTTCCACGACTTGAAGTTGCACAGGACCCAGATCGATGACATTTCCCTCCCGAAAGGCGGTTACCCCGATTAGTTGCAGGCAACCAATGCCCAAGGCCGAGGACCACAGCTGGAGCTTGCTCGACAAGCCTGCATAGAGAAAGTTTGGCAATGGAATGGCGGTCAAGAGATAGAACAGCGGAAACGTGATCACACGAGTGGCCCGAACACCGATGGCACTGATGACCAGTCCCACAAGCACCATCCAGAGAGAGAGATGCTGCATGACATACAACGTCGCCAGCTCACCGACGCCATAGACAAACAGACCGACAGAGACAATCACCAGCCCCAACCAGGAATGTTTAATGCCTGCCGCCAAAATGCGATACCGTACCTGCCAGACCAAAAACAAGCAGATCACCGGAACAAACATCCCGTGACTATAGTCATCGTTGCCGATCCGGTTGAACAGAAAGAGGAGACTATCCGCATACAGATATCCCAATAGTGCAATAGCCAAGAGTGCACTCAAGCCGAATGAAAGCCAGCGACTTAGTCGGGACATACTCAATCGAATTCAAATTTAAGGGATGAGTGATGCGAAACAAACACAAAATCCGGATAAACGATCAGACAACACCCTTTACACAATTGGTCCAGATACCTGCTATCTCACGCCTACAATTCAGTCACGCAGTGCAAACCGGATCAACTC
>JAOUPN010000511.1 GCA_029879905.1 Nitrospira sp.
CTAACTCGGCCTTGAGCTGGGCGTTTTTAAGATTCGCAGCAAGGAACTGATCTTTATGGAGCTTATTTAGTTGCTTGTATTCATTACATTCTTTTGTTAACTGACTAAGGCGCTCTTCTATTTCATCAAACATCACCTACCTCCTTGGGGCATGGCTCCCCATTGATCATGTGAGCATGCTTAGGATCTTTGCACACCTCAGGGTTGCACAACTCGAATACACCGAGTGACGACCGGCCCTCACCGTATCCAATCGAAGGCGTCATGATATTGGGTCTTTTGTTGGCGTGATCAAGCGCTCCCCGCAACTTCTCCTCTCGCTGCTTCGCCTGCTCCAGCTCGGCCTTAAGCTGGGCGTTCTCGGCTAGCAATCTCGCTACCTCTTCCCGATTATTCCAGCTTGCCTCAAGTATCCAAGCATTAGATATGTGTGACCATCGCCGCCCTTCTGAATAGTGTCCACTCAGCGCTCCATCAGTTCGATCCGAGGCCGTAGACTGCACATCGCGTAATGGACTTGGTTGTTCTAATGATTCGCCCATCACCTACCTCCTTGGGGTCAGCACAGGGCCGGATTTGCACCGGCATCCCATATTTGACTCGTTCGGTCAGATCCATGCCGCTATGGGTTGCACACGGCCATGCTTTAGGAACGTGGGCCTTGAGTCGAGCATCACTGCCGCCTGTGCTGCCCGTTTACTTTAGCTAGAAAAACGTAGGTTTTGCGATTGATCGTGTTAACGCCATCAGCCCTTGCTGTAACTCTGTTGCACCAATCGACACCCATCGCTGATCAAATTCTTTACTAGATCGCATCTTCTCTACCAGTTCATCGAGCAACGCACCCATTCCCTTAACTGTGTTTATAGCGGAAATTTCTTCCTCGTTCAGCTCTCGATACCCTTTAATCTCACGATGTTGGTTGTCCATATGTGTTCTCCTACTTCATGATGTTCGTGTTGCCGCTATTGATATTCGTCGTTGACGGCCCTTTGATGTTCGTGTTCCCACTGTTCGTCATGTTCGACGCACTGCCACCAGCCCCACCAGCCCC
Organism: Nitrospira sp.; assembly: GCA_029879905.1. Taxonomy (GTDB): domain Bacteria; phylum Nitrospirota; class Nitrospiria; order Nitrospirales; family Nitrospiraceae; genus Nitrospira_D. The sequence continues at coordinate 1,055 of JAOUPN010000511.1, forward strand.
ACCTTGCGCTGATGTGTTGTTGTTGTTCGTGACATTGTCGCGGCTCCCCTTCAGCCCATCACGTATCAACCAAGCCCCAACGACAATTGAGCCAGGCCCAGCAACCTGAGAAAAGATAGATTGACCACTCGTGACTTGCGCGGTGATGACATCCTTACATTGCCGGTATTCACTAATGAACCCATTGGCGTCAGTCCCTTCAAATTCTATCGGTCCTGTGTAGCCTGATGCGCGATAGGTGTCGGGGAATCGTAGCTGGGCCATCTGCACACTGGTCCGCTTCTGACTGCAATGCGAATAGGAGACAACCTGTGGCTGTTGAATCCAGACACGGTAGTTGTCCTGAACTCTGGCAACCAACCAGTGCGCCGGTTTCTTGGCCTTGGCATCGCCTTCAATCATCAACCCCGACTCACTCCATCGCCCATGCTGACAGCCGCCCACCATCGCCAGCACCAACAGAATCACCGCTACCGGCTGCATCATCGTCCAGAACTTTTCCATCACGACCCCCTTGTGAAAGTGAACTGACTACCTCCCCCACGCGACCCCAACCCCACAGGTCCACTGATCGTGCCTTAAAACTGCTCCGCTACCCACAGCCCCGCCAGCAACCACGCCACGATATTGCACGTGTACCATAGCAGCGTCCATAGGTTGAGCTTTTCTTCCTCCGGCTCGAGCGGATCTTTCCAATTCCCCGATACCCCGTACTTCTCACGAAATATTTGCTCGTCAGTCATGGCGTCCTCCGTTTCTCAATGAACTCATCGATCGCACAGCGAATGCTCTCTGACAGATGCCGCCCTTCGCGCCGGCTGATCTGCTTCAACTCTCTCCACTGCCGTTGCCAGACACGGACACTGATAAGTTTCTTAATTACCGATTCATTCATGCGTCATTCTCCATACCCGTGAATGTATCACATACGTCTTACAATTGCAAATTACTTGACCGCGACCACCCCATCATTGAACCATCGGGCAATCGTCTTGAGGTACGCCCGAAGCCACAACTCCCATTTCTCCTCTTTCGTGAGCTTTCCGAGTCGCCCATCTACGAGGGCATGACACACGTCACACAGATCGGCCACGTAGAAGTCTGGTACCTTAATGCCGGTTCCCTTCCCGAGGCTCACCTTATTCGCATGCGCGGCAACCGTGGTCCCTCGGTTCCCACAGTTCCCACAAGGGGCATACTCGGCGGAATCGGTCAGCGTGCGACTTCGAAAACTCATGCTTACCTCCAGACAAGAACTATGCCAACTTCCTAGATTGGCTCAGGACGATTTAGGCCATACCGTTGGTCGAATATTGGTCCGATCGTTGAACCTTGCCATGGTTCCGTTCGGTTTCTATGGCATCTCGTAAGGTT
>JAOUPN010000512.1 GCA_029879905.1 Nitrospira sp.
GCCGCGTATTGTCTTTGCCGGCCACATCCTCGTCTATGCCATGAGACACTCGGTCCCCTCTCGATTTTCCTGTCGACTCCTCATCGGCAGCCATGCCTCTTCCCTCCTTGATGATCTCCCTGCGTTCAGAACGCCACATTCCGGTCGCGTTGCGCAACTTCTTTGATATAGTCCGGCATGCCTTTGATGGAAGCGCCGGCCACGAGATCATCCGGGCTTACCTGTCTGGCAACCGCACAGGCGCCGCACACCCAAATCGTCACGCCCGCTGCTTGAACGGCGGCGAGCAGCTCTTTGAGGGGGGTCAGATTCACTCCCGTCACATGATCGGCCACTCCCTTTCGTCCTAACGTTACCGCCTCGTTCCAGAGCCAGAGCACCACATCATGCCCTTGCTCTTTCGCCGTCTTCGCCGCCATAAACGGTAATGTTGCCATCGTCGGATCGTCTGTCCCTCGACTACCGGAAATAATGAACGTCGCCACTGTTACCTCCTTGGTTTGTTCTTCGTATGGATCAAGCAAACGACCCTCGCCTCGCTCAAGACCACCGGCTTGAGGCCTTATCACCTACGCCCATAGGGAATTCCTTCGCCGGACCTCCGAGGATTACGTCGACCGCACATCTGTCTAACCGACATGCACATACCCCTTTTCCATCGATCTCCCGCCCCAATCATGCACCATTCACCCATGAGGAGCGAGTGGATTCAGTTTAATATCCACGCGTGGCATCATTGCAACGGACTGATGCACCGTGCAACCATGCGCCACTTTTAACAGCCGCTCCTTCAGTTCAGACGGTAGGTGCTGGGACAGGTGAATAGTGATATCGATCGTGCCGACTCGGTGGGGACGTTCAGCCATCTCCCAATCTGCATGGACAGCAAGCCCGTCTTGTGGAATATGGTGTCGGGCACAAAACTGGCCGACGAAATAGGCGACACAGCTTGCGACCGAACCGATGAACAATTCCACCGGACTCATCCCGGCATCATTTCCACCATCATCGACCGGCTGATCCGTGACGACATGATGCTTGCCGTTCGTAATGTCGTAGCGTGTCCCGCCCTGGTAGGTCGCCGTGAGTCTCACCGTGCATTCCCTTGACGCCTCACGTTTCACCTTTCACACCTCACCCGCTAATACGGCACATCCCCAGGCTTTCCTCCGTTCAACCAATCATTGGTTTTCCCCGGAAAGTCCGGCCGCGGTTGGCTGTTGATGTAACTTGCCACATCAAAGGCTTCGTCGTCGGTCACCGTCCAGCCCCACCCGCGTGGCATATTGGCCTTGATAAATGAAGCCGCCACACCGACCCGAGCCATGTCTGCCCCGATGGTATAGGACCGTGGCCCCCAGACCGGCGGAGCCGCCATCGACCCTTGCCCGTCCGTTCCATGACAAACCACACATTTCTTCTCGAAGACAGTCTTCCCATTGACCGGATCCGGCGGACGAGTCGACGTGATACGGGAAATCCCTCGCCAAGGCACCGCACTTCCAGGAGGGACATTCTGCGACAGCCATTCGATATAGGCCACGACGGCTGACAGTCTCGTACTCTCCGGCGGGATTGGGGTACCATTCATGTTCCGCTCGACACAGTCATTGATTCGATCCTCAAGGCTCATCACCCGATTCGTCCTGGGATCATGCTGCGGGTAGAGGGTGCTGATTCCTACAAACGACGCGGCGTTGGGATTGAGCCCTGCGTCGATATGGCAATTCGTACAGTTGAGGGCATTGCCGACATACCGCTTTCCGTACCCCTGCGTATCTACCACCATCAAATACCCCATACGAATCGCGTCACCCCGTTGATCACCGGGAATGGTGTCCGGTGAAGGCGGCAAAAACACCGGGTCTATACTTGATGCCTGCTCCCCTGCGTCTGCCGACTCCAGAGTCCCGGACATACGCGGTGGGGGAACACAGCCCGCTGTGAGGATACAGAGACTGAGCATCACAATACCGGCAACAGCATATCCACGCATGATCAAGACCTCATTTTCTCGCACTCGTAGATGACTGACACGTGTTAATCCCTAATAGAGATGTGAGCGGACAATAGCCGATCGCCGCAGTGGCAAGAAATACCACTCCCACCGTCAATGCGATTCCCATCCCCATCGCAGGAAGATCGGCAAATACTCCGACTCCTATGAGCAAGAGGCCTCCGACGATACGGATCGGCCGTTCAACCCCACCGACATTGCAGGTCATGGGTGCACCTCCTTCTTACCCCTCAACGATAGAGCTCGTGTTTTTCACTAACCGGTGAGAGACACACAGCCATCAATGGATTCATTGTTACGGCTGTCCTTCGGAACCGACCCCGAGCGTTCGCACATAGGCCAACACATCCCAAATCTCATCGTCGGACAGCGCATGTTTCCAGGCTCCCATCGCCGTGTTGGGCTTAC
>JAOUPN010000513.1 GCA_029879905.1 Nitrospira sp.
CGATCGCACGGGCCATTCTCAAGAACCCGCGCATCTTGTTGCTGGATGAAGCGACCTCGTCGCTCGACAGCGAATCGGAACGGCTCGTTCAGGAAGCCTTGGAGCGTCTGATGCGGGGACGGACGACCTTCATCGTCGCCCACCGGCTGTCGACCATTCAACGGGCCGACCGCATCCTGGTGCTCGATAAAGGCGTCATCGTGGAAGACGGCACCCATGCGCAGCTGATGGAACGAAAAGGCCTCTACCACTACCTCTACACCATCCGCCTCAACGAACCGGCTGTTTAAGAAAAACCCGTTTCTGCCCGAATATCATCCGATCGATAAAGCCTAGATCCACGACCTGTTCAACAAGTTGGTCTTCAGAATACGCGTGCCCGCTTATGGATTGAACTCAGGGAAACGTGACCGACGATGTATTCAATACGTTAAGTACAATTACCCAGAATCTTCGCCAAACTCTAACTCGGTGATTTTGCAGCAATTGAATCCGTTAAGGGTTAGAACCTGCACGCAATAATCGTCACACCCCTTGAATTCTTGTCCTATGGCAAATCACCAAAGGTAACTGCCTGTACGAGTCTCCCCGCTCTCTATGGAAACCATATTAGCAACAAGATCTCACTCGATGTGTGATGCGCTATACTTTAACGATGCTCACCCTGGCGCGATACACATTTCCTGTAATGATGATTCTCCTGTCGCTTGTAACCGCAAGCGTGAGCCCCGCGCAACTCGTTCCTCGATCAAAGCCACCTTCTTTGCACTCGTATTCCGTGACATCTATCCAAGCGATTCTGTCTGATCCCGGACACTATCAGTTCCGCATTGTACGGATCAGAGGAGTCGTACAAACGATTACTCAGGCCCCACACCGGACCACGTGTGGGTTAGGAGTCGCTTATGAAATTCGTGTAAAGGACGAGTCCGGCGAACTGATGGTGATTGACCTGGGGCCATGTGGACGAAACTCTGGAAATAGAGGCCCGGTGTTACCGGAAACGCTTTCTGGCAGTGAACAGGTTGACGCCCTCATCTATGTCTCATTCACAAGTCACCCATGGGAGTCCCCTAATCCTCCTGAGGGAATCCTGCAGTGGCTTGAACGAACCGAATAACATGGCAAATCCTCCCTTCTCCTCTCAGATACCTCTTTGCCGCAAGGAAATCGACCCGTCTTTGACCGTAGGGAATCAAACGGAACGGAGCAATTGACGAAGAATGAGGGGCTTGAATGATGAGATTACGGAGAATGCCTGGATTCCCGCTAGACACACGCGGGAATGACAGGAGAGCTGGTGGTCAGCTCAGAAATTCTGACTAAATACGACCGTTAGCAGCCTAACAGGCTGCGGAAAAACTCAGTTTGGCCATAATACATCACGAAAATCGTATCGAATGGTTTCGAAGGCGTCTAAACCACAGGATGCTCAAAATGGCCGTCCAGCAAGGCCGCAGCGAGTAAAGAGGCGAGGCGTACGCTTCGGTACGTTGAGCCTCTGAACGATGCGAGAACGCCGCTGGCGGACTTTTTCAGCATCCTGTTAAAGCCTATTTTACTTTGGAGAAGTCGGCGGGGATGCGAACCTCTTGACCGTCTTGGAAATTGATGACGAAGACCGACTTGGCGTTCGGATCAAACTGCTCGTATGCGAACAGCGCGGTGAAGCGGGAGCGAAACGCCGGGGTATCGCCTTCGTTCTTCCGCCCACGTTCGGGCTTGCCGATATCGACGGGCTTGATTCGCTTTGATCCCTGATTGAGTTCGATAACGGCCCCTTCGGCGAAATACTCATCGTCGCCGCAGAGTTGTACCTCGACTTCCATGTTGGGCATATCCATCACTTTTTTTACGAACTCCTCGGGCATGCGCACATCGCTCTTTCGCTTCTTGGATTCCACCGCTTCCTGACGGCCGAATGCTTCAAGCCGATACCGCTTGGTGCGGAGAACCGCGCTGGCCCCACAGGGATCTTTTTCGGGGTCGGCGCCGACACGGGTAGCCAACGAGGCCTGCTGCAACACTTTTTTCACATCATCCGGCGTATCGGCTTTTTCCATCGGGGCTCGACCGGATTCCAAGGATTTGCGCGCGTCTTCCAGAGAGAGGGTCACGTCAATGGCCGAAGCTGTCCCAACCCCTATGACCATGATTCCGATAAGGCCGGCCATTCCGCTTAGCACCGTTGCTCTACGCACATCCATGACACCTTCCCCCTCAGGATATTTTCAATTCACGACATGCCCCATGCGCGGGATATTTTAGGGGAACCACTCCCCTGATGCAATCAGCCCGCGAACCGGTTCCAATTCGGATAGGGCTGTCGTCGATAGATCTCCTCGACATCCTGCGGGACAGGATAACCCGCTGCACTGAGGAGGTCTGCAGTCAGTCGTAACGGCAGCCCCACCACAGCTGTA
>JAOUPN010000514.1 GCA_029879905.1 Nitrospira sp.
CATGACACGAGGCATGACGGCCCTGTTGCATCGACGTTGAGGCGAGGGCGGGAAATCCGATGACATCACCTGCAGCGTAAATATGCGGAATCGATGTTTGGAGATGATCGTTGACGGTCAGTCGTCCTCGATGGTCGGGCTTGAGTCCGATCGCATTCAGATTCAACGAATGGGTGGCTCCGACACGTCCGATCGCGTACATCAACATCGAGGTTGTGATCGGCCGATTATGACGGAGAGAGACATGAACGGAGTGGCGCCCTGTCTTCTTAATCGCGACGACTTCCTCATCGTGGTACAGCGTCACACCGATGTCCTTCATTTGCTGCTGGAGTGCGTGAATAATCTCTTCATCGACGAATTCCAACAGGCGTGGGCGCTTATCGATGAGCGTGACGGGAACTCCAAGGGCGGCGAGCAGCGACGCATATTCGGTCCCGATGACTCCTCCCCCGACGATGACAATGGATTCGGGAATGTGGTTCATCGTCAACAGGCCGTCTGTGTCGATAATCGTTGTGTCGTCGAAGGGAATATCCTCGGGTCTGGCCGGCTCCGTTCCTACTGCAATGACGATAAAATCCGCCGTCAACTCGAACGCCTTAAGATCCGACTGCACATGCAACCGATGCGGGTCGAGAAAGCCGGCCGAGCCAAAAAACATATCGATTCCGTTACGGGCCATCTGGTGCTGGACGATTCGGATTTCATTCTTGATGACATGATTGGCCCGAAATGCCAGATCTTCGATCGTAATTGTTTTCTTTAATCGGTATTCGGCGCCGTAAATACTGCGTTGGCGGAATCCGGACAGGTAGAGCACCGCTTCGCGGAGAGATTTGCTGGGAATCGTACCGGTATTGATGCAGACGCCCCCGACGACGTGCTTTCGTTCAATGATGCCGACTTTTTTCCCAAGCTTGGCCGCTTGGATTGCGGCTTTTTGTCCTGCGGGGCCTGTACCGATGACCAGTAAATCGTAATGGGCCATGGAGTTGAAGATAGTTCAGGTTGAGGTCACGATTATGGATCATCCACGACGGCCGATCCATAACCGTGCAACTGTAACCCCAAGCGTAACCTTTCGCAAGTTAACTGGCGGTAATCAACAAACGCGCGAAACGGAAGGCTGCTTCCATATCCGGGATATCGGTCAGTTCGGGCGCGATTTGAAGGTAGCGAATGGTATTGTGCTGATCGACCACCATGACGGCTCTGGCAAGAATGTGCACATCTTTTAAGAACAGCCCATATGTCTTGCCGAATTCTCCGCCGCGGTAGTCGGACAGAAAGGTGACGTTGCCGATTTTCGCTTCCTCGGCGAATCGTTTTTGAGCAAAGGGTGTATCGACGCTCACCGTAATGAGTTCGATCATCTTGTCCAGCCCCTTATTCTTTTCACTCAGATGATGCGTTTGCTGTTCACAGACAGGGGTGTCGAGCGATGGGACAATGCTGATGATCCTGACCTTCCCGGTGCCTTTGGTCTGCGTGATGTTGACCAGCGACAGGTCTGTCTGTGTCACCTGCACGTCTCGCAAGGATTCGCCTGTCTTGATGGCGGTTCCCGCCAGCATCAAGGGGTTGCCTTGGAAAAGGATTGTTTGGCCTTCTCCGGCAGTGGCGCTGCCGTCGGCAACCGTGAGGTTTTTGTACAGAAAGCCGGATTCTCCCATGCCGGCGCATCCGGCAAGTCCTATTGAAAGACTCAGGGCTGATGCGAAGAATCCGCGATGGATGATGGACATGGTGTTCTCCTTTGTGAATGGATGAGTGAGTCTCTGTTCGTTCCGGGTGTAGACAGGTTCACAGGACCGATCATGGCTCAATATACGCGATGAGTGATCGGTTGACTAGGTCCGGTTGTTCCCATTGAGGAATATGGCCCGCATCAGGGACGGTGACAAATTGCGATGTCTGAATAGTGTGATGCAATTCTTCGCCGACCGTAAGGGGAAAGACCCGGTCCTGTTCGCCCCAGACGACCAGCGTCGGATGAACGACGGTACTCAGTCTCATGGCCAATCCGGACTCCCACAACGGCAGCACATGTTTCATCGCCATGAGGGGTTTGAGTATGCCGGGTCGCTGACGGTTACGATTGGATCGTTCGATGACCGCCGGGGTAAGCAGTTCCGGATTATGTACGAATTCCTTCAATGCCGATTCTGTCATCAGTCGACCAAACAGCCAATTCCCCAATGACACGAGCCAAGAGGGCGCGCGAGTCTCCAGCGCCTTTCGGATGGAGGGGCTGGTCAGTTTCTGCATGATGTGTCGAGGCAATCCGCCGATGAGAACGAGTTTCTCGACTCGGCCAGGATGTTCCAGTGCCATCCCAATCGCGAGCCCGGCACCTAGTGAATTACCGACCAGCGTGGCTTTGGGGATGTGCAGGGCGTCCATAAAGCCGGTA
>JAOUPN010000515.1 GCA_029879905.1 Nitrospira sp.
AGCTCAAAATAGGCGGAATTAACGAGTTACATGACCTTCGCCGTCATGCCGAGATTCTGGGTAATGATATCGGAGATGGCCTTCATCGAACCGGCATCAGACTCCACCACCTGTTTGATCTCCGTATGGAGCCTCGGCACGCTGGGAATCGTGTTCATGCCCCCCACTAACGAACGCAACACTTCGGTTTGCACAAGTTCCTGGAGTGTACAGGCCCGCTGAATCGTGGGCTGGAGCTGTTTCGAATCAAACGGCTTCGCTAAGAACTGATGCGTGACACCGATCGACTCCACGATCAAGTCTTTATCGGACTACCCGGACAGGATGATTCGGATAATCTGGGGTAGCGCTCCTGCACTGTACTCAACAACTGTGCCCCATCCATCCCCGACATGCGCATATCCGACACCACGACATCACATGGTGTCTGTTCCAGTGCCTTGAGTGCTTCCTCTCCGCTGGAAGCAAACCTCATAATTCATTCCTGTTTCATGGGCTGTAACATACGTTTCAGTCCACTCAAAAGCATCGATTCATCATCAACAAAGAGAATCTGTTTCACCCTACCCCTCACTTCATACAATTGTGTTGTCGTGTCGGCCCCTTTCCGGATGTGATACGGAACCGCCCGATCCATGGCACCTTCCTCAAATCCGGTGTCATAGACTCTACCTCAGGCAGCCTGTTCCAAGGGCGGGGCCTCGGACGGCTTGACCGGGAGCCGGATGCGAAACGTCGTGCCCTGCCCCATCTGACTGTCCACCGCAATCGTCCCCCCATGCTTATCCACCACCGAGCGGGCAATGGCCAATCCTTGGCCCGTCCCCTTCCCCACCGGCTTCGTGGTAAAGAACGGATCGAAGATCTTCTCCCGGACCGCATCGGGAATCCCACCCCCGGTATCTGTGATCTGAATCTCTACCCCACCATCGACCGCCCGCGTCGCAATGGTAATCTGGCCCTTCTGATTGGTCCCTTTCACCAGATCACCGATGGCATGGGCCGCGTTCACGATGATATTGAGCACCACCTGATTGATCGGGCCCAACTGACAACACACCAGCGGCAGATCGGAAGCGAACGTCGTGGTCATATCCGCTACATACTTCCATTCGTTACGCGAGACCTCCACGGTCGTTTCGATGGCCTTGTTGAGATCTTCATAGGCGGCCTCTTCGCCGCCCGGATGACCAAACTCTTTCATTGCCCGCACGATCTTGGCGATCCGCTCCACCCCGTCCAAGGATTGGGCAATGGCTTTGGGCACTTCGTCCGCCAGGTACTCGAGATCCGCCCGTTGAGCCTCGGCCTCACATTGGGTGATCGCCTCCGTCGTGGGCTGCCCCGTCTTCGCCGCGTTCAGCAGCGCCGCATGCCGCTCCAGGACGGCCTGTAGATCGGTGAAGGCGTCGGAGAGAAACCGCATATTGTCGCCGACGAATTGGGTCGGGGTATTGATTTCGTGTGCCACCCCGGCGGCCAACTGTCCCAGTGACTCCAGCTTTTGCGCCTGGCTCAGGTCATGCTCCAGCGCCAGATATTCGGTAATGTCTTCGCCCATGAGGACGAGATCCAGCCCGTGGTCTTTCGGCAGCGGCGACAGGGCTAATTTGAGAAACCGCGCGCGCTTCCCTGGATGCGTCACACTGACTTTGTTCAAGTGCACCGCCTCCCGGCGTTGCATCGTCTGGGCGATCGCCTCCTGTACCGCCTCCCAGTCCCAGGCAATGGCCAACGCGCGAAAGGGCTGCCCGATCGCTTCCTCGGCGGTCACCCCAAAGGCCCGCTCCGCCTGCTTCGTCCATTCCGCCACTACCGCCCCGTCGGTCAGCTGGATGAAAAACGCCTCGACCGTCGCCAACAGCGTCCGCTTCTGGTTGACCAGCTCCTCCGCCCGATGTTTCGACGCTCTGAGGGCTTCTTCTTCTCGTTTCCGTTTCGAAATGTCTCGGAGAATGACCGTGTAGGTGGTCTCCCCCTTTACGGTGACTTTGGCGATGCTGGCTTCGGCGGGGAAGGCCTCGCCGTTTTTGCGATGTCCCTGGATTTCCCGCCGATCGGCCATGGACTTTGAGGCCAACCCGCTCCCCGCAAACGCGTTCACCGAATGCCGGTGACTCGCACGCATCTCTTCCGGCAGCAGCACGTCGAGGGGCTGCCCTACCACCTCCTCCGCCGTATAGCCAAAGATCATTTCTGCCCCCCGGTTGAACACGACAATCCGTTGCGCGTCATCAATGCTGATGATGGCATCGTCGGCCATCTGGATCATCCCCGAAAACCGCGCTTCCGACGTCTCTAGCTGCTGTTGCATAACCTCCCGGGCAAAATAGTGAGAGAACTGCGTCGAAAGACCGGAGAAGAAGTTCAGCAACTGCTGGTCCGGTTCCCTCACGGCATTGGAGAAAA
>JAOUPN010000120.1 GCA_029879905.1 Nitrospira sp.
GGATAGGGGGCAATCTACCGCTGATGCTGGTTACCGTGTCGGTTGCTTCCGCTGCCGGGGCGTTTCTTTTGTTCAATACGCACCCTGCCCGCATTTTTCTGGGTGACGCCGGTTCGACGACCTTGGGGTTTCTTGCCGCAGGGCTGGGGCTGATCGGCTGGCAAAACGGAACCTGGCCATTGGGTGTTCCTCTGTTGATCTTTTCACCGTTCATCGTCGATGCATCGGTTACTCTGACAAGACGAATGGTGCGCGGGGAAAAGTTCTGGCAGGCTCACCGGTCGCATTATTACCAACGGTTGGCGCTGGCCGGTTGGGGGCATCGAAAGACGGCGTTGGCTGAATATGCTCTGATGACGTTATGCGGTATAGGCGCGTTTGCGTTTCAGCAGGCGTCAGAGGGGGGACGGCTCTTGATCGTGGGCGTTGTAGCGCTAGTATTTCTCGGATTGGCCAAGTCTGTCTCGATGATCGAGCACCGGATTGTCGGACAGGGATTACTCGATGGGCAGCGGCAATGATAGTCTGCGAACCGGCGTCGAGAGTCGGGTTGACCTCGTGACGGGGTGTATATGCCATGAGTCGGTGGGGTGCCACAGGCTACGTCAGTGGCTTTCTGTGGAGGTAGGTGAAGGTGAGCGATAAGAGGGACCTGTTGCGCCGTGCCGTGCAGTTGCGAAATGACGGCCGACTTTTTCGGAGAGGCGATGCGGAACTGGAGGATGTGTTCAAGGGGAGTATCGACCGGTTCTGTGACATTGCTGTGGCGTTACATGACAAGCATCGGGTATTGGATGTGGGTGCTGGGCACGGCCTCCTTCTTTCATTACTCCATGAACTCGGGCATGAATGTCATGCGCTCGATGTCCTCCATCAACCATCTGCTCATCCTGATACGTACGGAAAGAATATTATGTTTCAACCGTGCAACGTCGAGGTTGATTCTATCCCTTATCCGGACGAATCGTTCGACGCAGTGGTCTGCTGCCAGGTGTTGGAACATTTCAGCCATTCACCCCTACCTGCGATGAAGGAGATCCATCGGGTGTTGCGGCCCGGTGGCATCGTTGAAGTTGATGTACCGAATGCTGTGAGCTTTCGGAATCGCAGCCGCATGCTACGCGGCAAGCACATTACCTATGACTATGAAGAGCACTATCTCTATGCAACACCGATTCTCTATAAGGGGATGTCGTTCTTCCCTCTGCGTCATAATCGCGAATTTACACAAGGGGATTTGAGTACGTTGCTCAAAGCCTCGGGATTCAACAGCATTGATGTGCGGTTTCTCAAGTCCAGGCGATACAGGGAAGGTTTCGGAGTCTTAAAATCTCTTGGAACCGCCTGCAAGGATCTTGTGCCGTCGCTCCGTAAATCCCTCATCGCCTTTGCGGTGAAGTGATGACTGAAACATGGGAGGCTGTGCAGAAGCATTCCAGGTCGGTTGCAGGGGTGTCTGTTGCTGCATTGGGGTTTAGCCTTCCGATTTCGACCAGCCTTGACGGAATCCTGTTGGTGATCACCGTTATTGCCTGGGCGATCAGCGGGGCCTACAGGGATCTGTCGAGACTTGTTCGGGGTAATAGGCTTATCCTATTGTTGCCGGGCTTGTTCGTCGTCATCGCATTGGGCATGGTTCATGGCATGGTTCCGTTCGGCGTTAGGGCAAAATACCTCTGGAAACACGATGATCTGTTGCTCCCATTGGTGTTTGTTCCGCTGTTGGCCGATGTGACTGTTCGCGAACGAGCTCTCTGGGCGTTCGGTGCCGGCATGACCCTCACGCTTCTGATATCACTGTGCCTGGCTACGGGATTGATTCCAAAAAGTTCTTGGTTTCATGGGGAGACGGCCAATGCGACGGTATTTAAGCTACAGATCACGCATAACATTCTGATGGCCGTGACCGCGTTACTGTTTGCGGAGGTTGCCGTCGGCTGTCGGGTGTCGTGGCAGCGGTATGTATTGGGGCTGCTGGCATTCGGTGCGGTGATTGATGTGTTTATGCTGGTGCAGGGGAGAACCGGACAGATTGTGTTGGGGCTGTTGATCCTCCTATGGTGTGAGCGTCGTCTGGGATGGCGAGGTGTGACTGCGGGTGTGGTTGTAGTCGCAGCACTGCTGGTCATGTCATTTTCCCTGTCTCCCGTGTTTCAAAAACGTGTGGAGAAGACCGTTACCGAAATACAACAGTCGAAGGTCGATGTTGTGGCACCGGAAGCGTCTTCCGTCGGACTGCGATTGGAATGGTACAAGAATACGGCACGGCTGGTTACGACTCATCCTCTCGTCGGGGTGGGGACCGGAAGTTTTGCCGAGGCCTATCGGGAGATGGTGACTGAGCCTAATGCGGTGAAACCGGCCCATCCTCACAACCAGTATTTGTTGACGGCCTCTGATTTAGGCATTGGCGGAGTCGGTGTTTTGCTGGGGGTGTTCGGTTGGCTTTGGTGGTGGTTTCGATCAGAATGTGGACATCTGTATTCGCAACTGGGACAAGGAGTTGTGATCACAATGGCTGTCGGGTGTGTGTTTAACTCGTTCTTGATCGACCACACGGAAGGGCTCTTTTTCGCCTGGATGGTCAGTGCAGCGTTGGCGACGAACCCTGGTGAGGAAGGTGGACATCCGTGTTAAAAGTCTCTGCCTATATCATCGCCTATAATGAAGCAGGAAAAATTGTTGACGCGGTGAATAGCGTCTTGTGGGCGGATGAAGTCATCGTAGCCGACTCTAACAGTATCGACGGAACAGATCGCATAGCCACAGAGTTAGGGGCACGCGTCGTTCAGATTCCATTCGAAGGATTCGGCCATTTGCGTAACAGGGTTATCGAGGTCTGTACGCATGAATGGATTTTTAGCCTGGATGCCGATGAACGGTGTACGCCGGAAGTCCGGGATGAAGTGTTGTCGCTGCTGGCCGCTTCTCCGGCGCATGATGCGTATCTCGTGCCGCGGCGCAACTATTTTATGGGACAGTGGGTCGCGCATTCGGGGTGGTATCCCAATTTCAGACAGCCGCAGTTATTTCGAAAAGGCTCGATGAGGTACATGGAGCTTCCTGTGCATGAAGGATATGACTTGCTGACTGAGAAGCCGGTCGGACGTTTGCACCATGCGATCTGGCAAATTCCGTTTCAGAACTTCGAGGAAGTCGTCAAAAAGGCCAATCGCTATTCCACTCTCGGTGCGCTCAAGTTGGCTGATCGCCGTGTCACGATGGGGGCCGCGTTGCTCCATGCGCTATGGTCGTTCTTCAAACATTACGTGGGCAAAAAGGGGTTTCTCGACGGCTGGGCCGGGTTTGTGATCGCGTTCGGCAACTTCGAAGGAACCTTTTACCGTTACGCCAAACGATTTGAAATCCAGGAAGCCTGGTCATCTCCGAAATCCCAGCCTCTCCGTCGGCCCGGTGGTTCATCGCCAGAATGAAGACGACAGTGATCGTGACGACATATAATCGGCCTGATGCGCTGGCGGCCGTCCTGGAGGGGTATTGTGTCCAGAGTGATCGGGACTTTTCGCTGGTAGTGGCCGACGACGGTTCAACGAAGGACACGGCGGAGGTTGTGCAACGGTTCGTACGGCGCGACGGCATGAGGCTGACGCATGTGTGGCAGGAGGATCGTGGGTTTCGTGCAGCGGCGATCCGTAATAGAGCCATCGCATCGACGAATGCCGACTATCTTGTGTTTACGGATGGTGATTGCATCCCGTCCCACGACTTTGTGAAGGCCCACAAGGCTCTTGCGGAACCGGGATATTTTCTCGGGTCCAACCGAGTCTTATTGGGAGACGCCTTCTCTCATCGTGTACTACGCGAGCAGATTCCGGTTCATCGGTGGGGGTGGAGAGAGTGGGCGAAGGCCTGGATGCGCCGAGATGTGAATCGTCTGCTCCCGTTGTTATCCCTGCCGGACGGAGCCTTTCGGAAGGGGGCGTCGAGTCGTTGGGAAGGAATCAAGACCTGTAATTTTTCCGCATGGCGAAGCGATTTGGTCCATGTCAACGGTCTCGATGAGTCGTACGAAGGCTGGGGATTGGAGGATTCCGACCTGGTTATTAGACTGATTCATGCCGGGGTGAAGCACAAGAACGCGAGATGTGCGGCACCCGTCTTCCATCTGTGGCATCATGAGCAGGACCGCCGCTACCTTCCTGAGAATCAGAAGCGTCTGGATGAACTCTTACAGTCGACGATGATCAGAGCCGCAGCGGGGCTGGATCAATATGGTCCGGTCGGTCTCGACGGTCAAGGTTGAGGCAAAAAATGAGATTGCGATGTCGATGAATCTCAGGCAAAAGACTTCATGAGGCGAGACATTCGTAGTGCATTGGTGGTGTGTACCAGGCGCATCGGCGATGTGCTCTTAGCCACCCCGGTCGTACGATCCATCAAGGCTGCGTATCCGGACGCTGCGGTCGATATGCTGGTGTTTGAAGGAACGCAGGATATCGTGTCGCCGAACCGCGATATCCGCCGCGTCGTGACGGTTGCCGAACGGCCGGCGACGGGTCCTCATCTGACTCTGTTGGGCTCGCTATGGCGTCGCTATGATCTTGCGTTGTCGGTTTTGGCCGGAGATAGACCGACATTTCATGCGTGGGTTGCCGGACGGTATCGGGTTGGGACGCTCTTGGCAGATAAGAAGTCCTGGTGGAAGCGAAAATTATTGGACACCTGGGTACCGTTCGATAATCTTGGTACTCACACTGTTGTGATGAATCTTCGACTGCTTGAGGCTCTGGGGATTACGCCCTGTGCAACGCCGGTCGTCGAGTGGTCGAGGGATGATGAAGAGGAGACTCGGCGACTCTTGCCGGCCATTGCAGGCAGGCAACCCTATGCGGTCCTTCACGTATCACCAAAATTTGCCTATAAGATGTGGACAGTGGCCGGATGGGCCGAGCTTGGGAGATGGCTGGTAGACCGAGGACTAACCGTGGTGGTAACAGGCGGCAATACAGCTGCGGAACAAGCGTACTGTGAAGAGGTGATGCGATGTGTACCTGCCGGATCCGTGAACCTCGCAGGCCAGGTTCGGCTTTCGGCACTCGGCTATCTGTTGAACCGTGCCTCGCTGTATGTCGGAACTGATACGGCGGTCAGCCATATGGCAGCGGCGGTTGGGGTGCCGACGGTTGTTTTGTTCGGACCGTCCAATCCCGTTAAGTGGGGGCCTTGGCCGAAGGATTATCCGCTGGCTGGTGACAGTCCGTGGAAGACAAAAGGATCACAACGGCAGGGGAATGTGTTGTTACTCCAGGGGGAGGGGGATTGTGTGCCCTGTCTTGCCGAAGGCTGCGGCCGCCATGTCAACAGTATGAGCGATTGCTTGCAGAACTTACCGTCCGCTCGGGTCATTGAGGCCGCTCGGGTGATGCTCGCTGAACAGCATGGTACGCAGGGTGTCCCGTTGCCGATGATTGTGGGACGTCGATGAAACAGTTGGCTGCCAAGATGTTTTATGCCGTGTCCCAGCGATACGGGAAACTGGTGCTTGATCACCGCTCATGGGTTGTGATCGGCGCACAGCTGCTCCTGATCGTGGCCGCTAACCTCACAGCGTTTGAGCTCCGGTTCGATGGAGACATTCCGACGCAATATCAGCTGATCATGTGGAATCACCTGCCCTTGGTCTTGGTGGTCTTCGGATCGGGCCTGTGGGTGTTCGGTATCCAACGAGGACTGTGGAGGTATGTCGGACTTCACGATTTGGGGCGGATTCTGTGGGCGTCGCTTGTCGGTGCGGTGTTGTTTTACGGCGTGACGCATCTGCTTCTTGGAAACACCGCATACCCCCGATCTGTCATCATTCTGACCGGTTTGCTCAGCGGACTCTATTTGGCCGGTATCAGATTGGCCGTTCGGTGGTTCCGGGAGTGGCTCCATATCATCGGACCGACCGCCAGGCGGGTGTTGATCGTCGGAGCAGGGAATGCGGGAGAGCTCTTAGTGCGGGATATGTTAGCCGATCCGGAATACAACAGTCGTCCGGTGGCGTTTGTGGACGACGATCCGGTGAAGCAGAAGATGAAGATTCATGGCATTCCTGTAATGGGCGCAACGGCCGATATCAAAACGGTGGCGAATCGTGTGGGAGCCCATGAGATCATCGTGGCCATTCCATCTGCCTCCACCCATGTGAAGCAGAAGGTTCTTGCGGGGTCCGAAGGCTGCACCGTGCCGATCAAGGTTCTCCCCAGCGTCAAACGGCTGTTGGGTGATCCCGTTTCGCTTCAGCAGGTCAGACCGATGAGTCTGGAGGATCTGTTGCAGCGCGAGCCGATCCAAACGGATCGCCAAGAGTTGCGTCCGTTGATTGCGGGAAGAACGGTATTGGTCACGGGGGCCGGGGGTTCCATCGGCTCCGAGTTATGCCGTCAAATTGCGCAGTACCGGCCGGATTCGCTGGTTCTGTTCGAGCAATATGAAAACACACTTCATGCGCTTCTGCTGGAATTGCGGGTGTCGTTTCCCCAGGTGGGCGTCCTGCCGATTGTGGGAGACGTGACGATGGAGGATCGTGTGGCGGAAGTCTTCCGGCAAACCCAGCCGGACCTCGTCTTTCATGCTGCGGCGCACAAGCATGTGCCGCTTATGGAATTGAATCCCAAAGAAGCCGTACGGAACAATGTCTTGGGAACTCGCGTGGTGGCCGAGGCGGCCTTGCAGGCAGGCGTCGACCGATTTGTGCTGATTTCCACGGACAAGGCGGTGAATCCGTCGAGTGTGATGGGAGCCACGAAGCGGATTGCGGAGCATGTGGTACAGGGATTCAGCCGGAATGGTCTGACAAAATTTACCGTTGTGCGATTCGGCAATGTGTTGGGAAGTAACGGGAGTGTCGTTCCGCTGTTCGCCGAACAGATCCGGAAAGGGGGGCCTGTCACCGTTACTGATCCTGAGATCAAGCGATTTTTTATGACCATCCCGGAAGCGGTGCAACTGGTTCTCCAGGCCAGTGTGATGGGGCAGGGAGGGGAAGTGTTTGTCCTTGATATGGGCGAGCAGATCAAAGTCGCCGATCTCGCGAGAAATATGATCGTCTTATCCGGATTGGCACCGGGGAAAGACATTGAGATTGTGTACACCGGTTTGCGGCCCGGAGAAAAATTGTACGAAGAGCTGTTTGAAGGACATGAACAGGTCGAGCCGACTTCCCATGCGAAGATCAATCGGGCGGTGGGTACTCCCCTGGCGGTCGATGATTTGGATGAATGGATGAGGGAGTTGCCCGACAAACTGTCGGGAAGTGATGATGACGAATTGCTCCAGGACCTCAAACGGCTCGTCCCAAGTTTTACCTCGCTGATTTCTGAGCGGGTGTCATGAGAAGGCGGGCGATGAGAATGAAGAGAATTAGATTTTCCCCGTTATCAGGTTTGAGGGGAGATGCAATGAGCCGCTTGCCTGGTGGCGAGAGCTGATCATGCCCGGCTTGTCGGCAGATAATGATATCGAGAGGGAGGACGAGTGAATACAGCAAGTCGTCGGTCCGGTGCTTCCCGTCAACCGGCCAAAAGTCTTCTGCGGGATATTCGATTGTTCGCCACGGACGTCGATGGTGTGTTGACCGATGCCGGCATGTACTATTCCGAGTCAGGAGATGAATGGAAGAAGTTCAATACCCGTGACGGTATGGGAATCAAGTTGCTGCAACGGGCCGGTCTCATTACGGCGATCGTAACGCAAGAGCGCACGAGAATGGTTGCGCGTCGGGCCGAGAAGCTTGCGATTCCGGAACTGCACCAAGGCATTATGGATAAACTGACCGTCGTCCGTGAGATGGCCACGCGTCATGGTCTGACGCTCCGGCAGGTTGCGTATATCGGTGATGACGTCAACGATATTGAAACCCTGAAGGCCGTCGGTTTTTCCGCCTCGCCTGCGGATGGACTCCCCCAAGTTCTTCGGGTGGTTGACTATGTGTGCCGAAAAAAAGGCGGCGAAGGGGCCGTGCGGGAGCTTGCCGACATGATTCTGGGCGCGCAAGGTGTGAAGGTCGAGAGTCACCTGTCGGTCGTGAGGGGTTCTCGTTCCGGGAGGCGCTCGTAGATCATGATGGGAGGAGACTTGCGGTATGGATTCTCGTAGACGTCGGGCCGTGCATCCTACTCTGAAGGCGTCGCTCTATCCGGTCATTATGGCGGGTGGAAGTGGGACACGGTTTTGGCCGTTGAGCCGGCATCTGTTTCCGAAGCAACTGCTCCGCATCGGCGGAGAAGAGACGCTGATTCAGCAAACGATGCGGCGTGTGCTCGGCTGTGCCTCCGCACGCAATGTGCTGATTTCCACGAATGCACCGCAGGCGGAGCTGATTCGTGTGCAGCTCGCGGACTGGAAAGACGACCTCAAGGACAACTATGTCTTGGAGCCTGAAGGTCGAAACACGGCTCCTGCCATCGCGTTGGCGGCGCTTGAAGTCGTGGCACGTGATCCGGAGGGCATTATGCTGGTTGTGCCGGCCGATCATGTCGTAACCGGGCAGCGGGACTTCAACGGCGCCGTCGCATTGGCGGCCCAATTGGCAGTGGAGGATTGTCTCGTCACGTTCGGGATCAAGCCGATCAGGCCGGAAACGGGGTATGGATATATCAAGCCCAATAGCCGTGCCATGCTCGGTACGCGCGGGAGACTCCACGGCTATCGTGTCCAGAAATTTGTAGAGAAGCCGAATGCCGCTAAGGCGGCCCAGTATCTCAAGTCAGGCGACTATTATTGGAACAGCGGCATGTTTGTGTGGCGTGCTGCGACAATCCTCGACGAGGTTCGCCGACATCAGCCCGCTCTAGGCAAGGGGATGGATCATATCCGGGATCTGAAAGTTGCGGGAGCGCCCACCCAAGCAGTCGACGATGCCTATCGCCGTCTGGTCTCTGTGTCGATTGATAACGGTGTGATGGAACGGTCGTCGAAGTCGGCGGTGGTGCCGGTATCGTTCAAGTGGTCTGATGTGGGGAGTTGGGGGAGTTTGGACGAAGTGGCGGCGAAGAATAAGGCCGGCAATGTAGTCAACGGGCGGGTAGTCGATATCGACAGCGCGGACTCGATCGTGTATGCGGATCGGCGGGTCGTCGCGACGATCGGGTTGACGGATATGGTCGTGGTAGATACGCCCGATGCCACACTTGTCTGCCCCAAATCACGTGCGCAGGATGTCAAACAGGTCGTCGAGATACTGAAACGGCAACAGGCCCCGGAACATCTGGAGCATCTGACGGTTCAACGGCCCTGGGGATCCTACACGGTCTTGGAAGAGGGGCCGGGATTCAAGGTCAAGCGCGTCACCGTCAATCCCGGAGGACGGCTTTCTCTCCAGCTGCATCATCGGCGCAGCGAACCT
>JAOUPN010000516.1 GCA_029879905.1 Nitrospira sp.
GCGATTGAATACCTGATACACCACATCTGCGTCCTTGAGTGGCAACGGTCTTGCCATCACACAGCCTTCAATGGACTACCATCAGCTCACACAATGACTCCTGAGACCTTTTCCTGCTCGTAGACCTACTGATCTGTTTCAAATTTACCGCCAAGGAGTTTCAGGTTTAGCTGCCCTCCTTGGAATACCATCTCTTTTAGAGCTGCATCGATATATTCACTACCGAATGTGGCAGTGGCACTATCTTCCAGGTGGAACTGGGCGGCCCGTCGCATGAGCTCCTTTATGAATGCGCCACTGACTCCCTCGGTTTTCCTAGCGATTGTGTCTAGCACCGAATCAGAGAGAGCCATCTTATGTGCGTACAGCCGAATGAGTGCTTTCCTGCCATCGTCATCGGGGAGCGGGAATTCGATGGCCTGATCGATCCGGCCGGGGCGTGAGGCCAGGGCAGCTTCGAGTGTTTCTGGGCGATTCGTCGTCAGCACGAAAAAGATCTCAGCATCCTCTTTGAGGCCATCCATTTCGTTCAGCAACTTGTTCAGCAGGCTTTCTTCACAGGGACTATTCATGGTCGTCCGGTCTCGAGCAATGAGATCAACATCTTCAATAACCAGAACCGAAGGTTGCAGCAACCGTGCAAGGGTGAAGTATTCACTTAGCAGCCCCATCTGTTCAGCTGTTACAAGCAATGTCGTATGGCTGGGAAGGTGCTGTGCCAGGAAATGGATCGTGTGCGTCTTCCCTGTTCCGGGAGGCCCATAAAACAGGACACCTTTTT
Organism: Nitrospira sp.; assembly: GCA_029879905.1. Classification (GTDB taxonomy): domain Bacteria; phylum Nitrospirota; class Nitrospiria; order Nitrospirales; family Nitrospiraceae; genus Nitrospira_D. Next base: position 782 of record JAOUPN010000516.1, read on the forward strand.
TAGTCGACATATGGAGTTCGCGGAGTTTGGGCCGCTGCCGAGCAAACTGAATGATGTTGTGCTCTAGCAAGTTGATCGTCTTTTTAGGAAGAATGATCTGTTCTCGACTGACAGGCCTCAGTTTATGAACAGCGATGCCGGTCGACATGCCGGTATAGCGTTGGAGTTGTTCAAGTGAGAGGACTTTGCCTCGATATGAGGCAGATGTGTTTACCGCTTTTTCGAGAAGGGCAAAATAGCGTTGTGTGAGGTCGACACCCTTCTGCCCGGAGGGGACGGCGATTTCAATGTGAACGCCAGTAGATCCCATGTAGTCACGATGACGAGTCATCCAAACTGCATATCGACATCCTTCACGTTCCATGAGCCATAACCCGTTGTGCAAGCAGCGGACTGGCTGGTCCTCTCCGATATCGATTTCCTCGAATTGGAGTGGACCAATCTGTTTGGGGGTACGCTCGCGAACTAGCAGATCGGCGAATTTCACGGTTTCATATGATTCCCCACCATGAATGCCGACGAGTCTTTTCTGTCCCTCTTCCATGAGGGTATTCATCGCGATTTGCAGGTCGGCCCGCATTCTTGCGGGGAATACGCGGATTGATGTGGTAAAGCAGTCCGGAGCGATATCGGGCATGTGAGACCGAAGTAACTCGAGCGCATAATAGTGCCTACTCTGGGGAAGGCTGCCGGTCTGTTTGGTATTATCAGCCCGATCGTTCTCCATCAGATAATTGGCGCTGGATTTTACACAGTCTGCACAAATATGGGCGGTAGTCCCCGAGAAAAAAGGCCTACCCGTAGTGTGTTGACGGTTACAAAACGAGCACTGAGCTGAATCGGTTTGGTTGTTCATAGACATACCCTAAATGAACGTCCTACAAAACACTTCTTCCAGTAGAAAAGTATAGCAGAGGTTCCCTGAGGACCGTTCGATCGGGAAAAGGCAATCACAGTCAAGATTGATATCGCTGGTGTGACTTTGTATCGAACGGGAATAGAATAATACGGTGAGCACCCTGTGCTGCCGTTTTTGAAGTGCTCCTCAAACCCGTGCAACTCATCCTGCCCCTCATTTTTTCAATCTACGCAACAGACGCAACTGGTACAGGTTCGCTGTTTGAATAGGCCAGCGCAAGTTGTGGAAGAAAAGCCGGCTCAACACGTTTATGTTTCAACCGAACGATAATACCGAAGGCGATGGCAGAGAGAACCATGAAAACGCCCACCACCCCTTCTCCCCACCCTATCGAATAACTCTCTTTGGGCTGAGCACGCTGCTGGGTTGAGGGCGGAATCGCGAATTGCTGAGCCTGAACATTGAGATCAGGTGCCTCCACCAGCACGGCTTGGTGTTTTGCACAAGACTCACCCCATGCAGAGCCCTCAGCGACGTATCCTACGGCCATAACGACCATTATGAACACGGTCATCATCCCTTGCCATGTTCTCACCATGACACCCTCCTTCCCAATTCGTAATCCTCAACCACTCGTTGCCAGGATTGCGCCGAGGGGAGAAGATGCAACTGGAATGCCTCGCAAACACGTTGTTTGCATGAGTGGGGAACGCGACCTACCCTGTAGGTTGGACAGCAAATCGTTGTCATCCTGACAATAATTC
>JAOUPN010000517.1 GCA_029879905.1 Nitrospira sp.
GGACGGCCATGCTGAGCCGATCGGAGTTGATCCATAAAGTTCAACTCAGAGGCCCGGTAGCCCGGCGTTTCTTCATTGGCAAGATTCGACGCGATCACCCGCTGCCGCGCACTACGGAGATCCAGACTCCGTTGCAACAACTGCATCGTCCGGTCAAATATTGTCATGAACGTGCCTCCTTCCCTTTACGGCGTGGAGCCCCACCGCTTCTCGCTCAAACCGGTGACACCCCGGCCTGTCTATCTAGTGCAACCTCGATGCCCATCAGAGAAGCCAGGCTGAGGTCAAGGTTGAGGCTCAGGAAACACCCGCTACGACAGTTTGGTCTTGAGATACTCTCCGCCATAACCTCAACCTCAGCCTTGGCCTTCACCTTCTTCACCGCTGCCCGTCACAATCTGCCGATCGGCATATTTTGCCCTCCACCGACGTCGAGATCGGTATGAGACACCCGTCCTTCTCGATACTCACGGAGCTTGTTACGTAACGTACGGATACTGATCCCAAGCTCTTTTGCGGCATGAGTTCGGTTGTCGTTCACCCGAGCCAATGTCTTAAAGATCAACTCCCGCTCCATCTCCCACAACGAACCGTTGGCCGTCGATACGCCGACCGCGGACGGAGCGGTCTCTCGAATCTCTCCCGGACAATGTTCGGGCAACACCGGGCCATGACCGGCCAACAGGACTGCTCGTTCCATGATGTTCTCCAACTCACGGACATTGCCTTTCCAAGGAAGACGCTGCAAATGCGCCAACGCGCTTTCGGACAAGACCGGTTGTCCGACTCCGTTCCGCGTCGCCGCGGATGCGGCAAAATGCCGCGCCAGCATCGGGATGTCGCCGGCACGTTCCCGTAGCGGAGGAACGGTGATCGGAAACACATTGAGCCGATAATACAAATCTTCCCGAAATCGGTTTTGCTCGACCTCCCGATAGAGCGCCCGGTTTGTCGTCGCGATCACACGAATATTCACGGGAATGGGATCGCGCCCGCCGACCCGATCCACCTCACGCTCTTGCAGCACACGCAGAAGCTTGGCTTGCAGCCCTAACGTCATCTCGCCGATTTCGTCCAGCAACATCGTGCCGGTATGCGCCATTTCAAATTTCCCGATTTTTCTGATCATGGCTCCGGTGAAGGCACCACGTTCATGCCCGAAGAGTTCGCTCTCCAGCAATCCGTCCGGCAGCGCCGCACAATTCACCGCAATAAACGGACGATGGGCCCGTGGGCTCCGGCTGTGAATAAACCGGGCCAAGAGCTCTTTCCCGGTTCCGCTCTCTCCGTTGATCAACACCGTGGCTTGACTCGCGGCAACACCTTCAAGCGTGCTGAGCAGCCTGACCATGCCAGGGTCCTGTGTCAGAATCGCACGGTTGTCCGGCGTACCGGACGACGGCGCGGTTCTCGTTCCTGCTTCGCGCCCCTCTTTGAGATTCGCAATCACTCGCTCCAGCAAATCCATGGAGAACGGTTTCAACAGATATTCACTGGCGCCCTGCTTCATCGCCTCTACGGCCGTTTCCACGGTCCCGTAGGCCGTCATCAGCACAATGACGGACTGCGGCGCACGCGCCTTCAATTCCCTGATCAAATCCAATCCGGACATGCGCGGCATCTTAAGATCCGTCAGAACCAACCACGGACGAAACCGGCCGACTCGTTCCAACGCATCGGCTCCGTCCATTGCTCCCTGCACGACATACCCAAGACGGCGTACCGACTCCATCAGCGCCGTTCTCATGGACGAATCGTCGTCCACAATCAAAATACGCTCACCGGCATCCGAACCGTCCGATACTTCCCCTTCCATCTCACGTTCATTCATGAGTACGATCCTCCATCACCACCGGAGCAGCCGATACAGATTCGGACGGCTCCGGATCTTCGTAGGCCGACGCATGACCTCCCCTCGGCGGCGCACCCACGGGGGGATGCGGCAGCACGATCGAAAATGAAGCACCACGTCCGACCTCGCTCTCGATGTCGATACGTCCTTGATGGGCTTCAATAATCGAGTAGACGATCGCCAAGCCGAGTCCTGTTCCCTCATCCTTGGTCGTGAAAAACGGGTCGAATAAACGGGAGCGGTACGCCGGATCGATCCCGGCGCCCGAATCACTCACCGTCAGACGTATTCCGGGAGTCCCGAGCGTATGTGCCTGATCCGCTTTCAGGCTGATCATCAGCACCCCGCCGCTCGGCATCGCCTGCACCGCGTTGATGATCAGATTCAACATGACCTGCTTCATCCTTCCTTCATGGCACCAGATCGCCGGAATCCTCGGATCGAGATCCAAACGGATATCCACCGGCACCTTGGTGATGGCATGCGCGGCCAAACTGAGAGAATCGAGAATCAGCGGCTCCGCCGCATGCCAGGCCCGGAACGG
>JAOUPN010000518.1 GCA_029879905.1 Nitrospira sp.
ATAGCACACAAAGTTAATATCGTCTTGACCTGAACCTTTTCCCAAAACGAGTACTGTTTGGCAGAAACAGCATACTTATCAATTTCGTCCAACCTATTCCCAACAAGTCTAATCTGCTTAAAAAACATCTCCGTACCTCGCTGGTACTGAGTTGTCAGATTCATCGTCTTGTATTGCTGAGGGAGTGTTTGAACGAATCGCTCGAAGTCAAAAAGCATTTGAGGTTGGTAGTCGGCCAAGACTGACAGTATGCCTCTGACTTTTCGAAACTCTTGTCTCCATTGTTCGAAACCAGGTCCGTCCACACTCCATGGGAATACATTGCGAGGGTTTGATTCAGTGTAGCGACTTACCAAAGTCAAGCTTCCCACTGCTTCGTCCAAAACCCAAAAATAGGCACGCCCTTGCCACGGTCCTCCGAATTTCTCTTTTTCCCTAGTATGTTCTATGGCTTGTACAAGCGGGGCATTCAGAAACAGTACGTCACTAGCTGCCTGCTCCACAAAATCTGCTCCACCCCTTTCTGGATATTTCCCTCTGTACTCGTCTCTGAATTCCACGGGCAGATACATTGCTATGCCTTGCGGCCAATTTCTTGCGAGGTTTCTTAAGACATCTCCGATTTCGAGCTTATTAGCCTGGATTTGGTCTGTAAAATGGGCGGTTTTATCTTCGAGATAAACATAGTATGCAGACAAAGCTGCCAGCAGAATGCCAAGAATGGTTGACGTAAGTTGAACTAGAGAGGAAAGAAACGCATGAAGATGAGGAGAGGATACATTCCTGTTATTGCTGTTCATTTGTAAGATTATCTCGCCTCATTATGGCTCAGATCAACCGAGGTTTCCCTAGTAAGCCTTATCGAATGAGAAAAGATTCATTGTAAGACAGATATGGTTGCACGATAGGGTCTTTCAACTTCACATCAATTTTAATTATCACTTTCTGTCCGTCGCAAATGGGTCGACGCCCAAGAATGGTCCGCTGGTTGTGATGGTAATCGATCTCACTGCGCTGAGACATCAGGCTTGGCAGCGTGCAGGACAATCAAGAACAGACTGAATTCTTGTCAAGGCAAGCGTTGGGGCAGGTTCAGAACAATCTCAACGGAGACCCGTGGGCATCCCAAAGCTCGGCTAGATCAGAAGGCCAGAGAATTGGAGGATCGACCTACAGCGTTACACGGCGGACTCAGGAGGGACGAGCGGCTCAAGAACCTTGATCAACTCAGGAACATCGCGGCTTGCAATCTTCCATGCCCGGCGGACATCGACGTGAAAATATTCATGGACCACAACATTCCGGAGGCCCATGATCTTTCTCCACGGGATTTCAGGATGAGCCTGTTGAACATCTTGAGAAACCCGCTTGGCCGTTTCACCGAGCACCGTAAACTGAAGCAGAACAGCGTCCTGATCTCGTCGGCTCTGAAGAAAATCCGACTCTTGTAGCCCAGTTGTGTATTCCCGTATCTGCTTCGCAGCCTGCAGCATATCGAGCAGAAGCGAGTCGTCACGCTGCATACACCGTTTCCAGATGCGATAGGATGTGCTTGCGCCGGATGTAGTTGCGACTTTCCTCCACTACTCGTTTTTCAACCAAATCCACCTTCCGTCCGAACAACGCTTCCAACTCCTCTTGCATATCCAATAGATGCTCAACTCCCCAATCCGAGTCGGAGCTGAACGTCACAAGCACATCCACATCGCTATCCGGGCGGAAGTCCTCTCGCAGCACGGAGCCGAAAAGAGCCAGCTCAACAATACTCCATTTCCTGCAAAACGCCGCGATTCGTTCTCTCGGCACGGCGATCCGAAGTTTTCCATTCATGAGTTCACCACACAGCAATGACCTCCGTAATGGTAGCACCACTCTTCAGCATTGTCACCGAGGAGTAAAGAGAAACGGTCGGCCCAGAAATGATGACGTTCAACGAGGCAGGACGGCAATGATCCGCAACGGCCCACCTGTACCGCCGGCGATCTTCATTGGAAGCGCAATCACGTCAAAATCACGGTCAGGCAGACGCTGCAATTCGGCAAGGTTTTCGAATATCGGTACGTTATTGGAGAGCAACAGGACATGGGTTTCAAATGTCGTTGATTGACCATAGTCGATGGACGCGGTATCGATACCAACGCCTTTGACCTGCCGTTCGCGCATCAACCATGCCGCCGCATCCGGATGCAGGCCTGGGAAATGTAGCGACCGAACGCCATCCTCCCCCCTCCGTTCAGTACCGAGATACTCCTTCCGCGAGGGCCAGAATCGGCCATAGCCGGTTTCCACCAGGACGACCGCACGATCCGGGATCCGGCCATGCGCTGCCTCCCACTGCTCGAAATCCCGAACGGACACGAGATAATCCCGGTCGCGAACGCACGGCCCTG
>JAOUPN010000519.1 GCA_029879905.1 Nitrospira sp.
GGGGCTTTCAATCAGGAAGTCAGTTCAGAGGTGGCGGCGGTATGCATAGCGGTGGAGGATTCCGTGGCGGAGGGGGAGGTATGCACAAGGGAGGGTCTTCTCACAGAGGCGGAGGCGGAGGCGGCCATCGACGATAAACTTCTGCTCAGGCGCAAAACTATGGTTCTTTAATATTTTCGATCTTGTTCCTTCTCCATCCTTTGAGGGAGAGGGAACAAGATCGATATAGGGATTTTTCACCACGCTCTGTCTGGTAGAGAGTTTCCCGCTTTTTCGTGAAGGACCGGCAGTTTCGCACCGCTATGATGGTCTCATTTTCCATCAGCCGCCAGGTTGGTGGTGATTGTTGAAGGTCTCCGCCCCTTTCAGTTCTCCCGGTCTCACCGATACTCTGCTATACTCCGACCAATTGCCAGATCATTGGGAGCCTATATGGAATATCCAATTGTCCTTGAACAAGATCCTGAAGTCGGAGGGTACGTCGTCACCTGCCCAACCCTCAAAGGATGTGTCTCTCAAGGCGAGACTGAAGAAGAAGCTTTGGAGAATATTAAAGATGCCATCAGGACCTACCTCGACAGCATCGAAGATCTGAAGCGGCTTAAAAAGCTAAGAACCGTCGAAGTCGGCGTATGACCAAGTTGCCTCAAGTCTCTCATGAACGGGTCGTGAGAGCTCTGAAGCGCGCCGGCTTCTATACCCTCCGCGAAGACAAGCATATTTCGATGACCGACGAGAAACACATCGTCATCATTCCTCGACAGCACGTCATCAAGCCCTGCACCCTGAAACAAATCCTTGACGCTGCCGACATCTCACCTGAACGATTCAAAGACCTGCTCTGAAGTAATCCCATCTGACACACCTTGCCTTCGAGTTAATCAGCCATCACGTGTCGAGTACTTCCGGCATCTCCACAAACCAGCCACGAGACCCGTGCTAAGCATTACAGATATCCGACCCCTTTAAATTTTCTCAAGCAGGAACACCATTCCAGTCACAATGGCTCGCTAAAGACGGGACAGCTCACGAAATCCGGCAGCAACGTGTCGCGGGCAACGCACTGTCCACGCGGACGGGACAGTGACCCCGTTTACTCCTTGCCATTTTCATAATCCTCGTCGTACAGATCTTTATATCGCTTCTCTTTCACATCCCAGTACCACAAGCGATTCCACTTTTCGCACTGCTCCATCATGATTCCAGGATGGGCAAGATTGATCGTACTTTGCCCATCACTACCTAACCCCTTGATTTGTCCCGGTAGCTGCTTACGAATAAGGGTTTCCGTCACTTCCATATTCATGTTTTTCAACCGTATGAAATTTTCATTGATCATATCGACTAGCACAGAATGATAGCTGCCGGATTTTCCCCGCTCAAACACCACTAGAACTGAATCGTATCGTTTCCCCATTCCGATACCGCTCTTGTTTTCTATGGACAAGAGCACCGCGTGATCAGCGAGCCCATCACCGTTAAAATCGGCTTTCACCCACCCCGGATGATTCTCTGGAGCAGGACAGGGGTCATTCTGATATTTCGTGGCCACAATCGCCCCAGGGTAGCTTTTCTTGATAGCCGCCTGCAGATCAGGATCTAACCGAGTACCAACTTGTTGGGCCTTGACTGTTGGTGGCTCAGCGCCCACAAACCAGAGCATGGTGACGATAATCGCCCGAAGCATTATGCACATACTCACACCTCCTCAACACCCCGGACATTTGGAAGAGTTCGGAAGTACATTGGGATATCCACTACTAGGTTTTTGCTGCCCCGGTCGATTCGTGAATGCTTCAAGATGGTACTGCGGGTCTTTTCCTGGCGGCGGCTCCTTGATCCCGTAGCCAAACCCAGCTTTTTTTGCACAGCACAAGAATTTGTCAGCGCCTGCAGGGTTCTTCCCTGGATCAATGGATTGGTTCGAATTGAATCCAAAATCTACGGCACGACCTTCTTTATGGGCTCGAGCTTTATGGGAATGACTTTCCGCTCCGCCAGTAATAATCAATGTCTGCCCAAAGCACTTCTGTAGAGCACACAGCTTGATTTCCGTCAGTGGCGCAACTCGTTCTGTTGCAGTCGGCGGCTTATTGTATGTCAACACACAATCGCCCGCTGGATACTGAACAACCCGTCCTGTTGGATCAATGAAATTCAACGGAGAGTTGTCTACGTAGGGATAAACATTTTCCGCATCTGCTGCGGACGGATCTTCACTCACGAACCGGCCCATTCGCGGGCTGTAGTAGCGAGCCCGGTAGTAGTACAGCCCCGTTCCATCATTTTCCCGTCCCGTGAACTGGACCGCATTCGACGACGTTCCGGTGACAGTCGTCTTCCCAAACGGCTCATAGCCATATGTCGTGGCGGGTGCCCCT